>JAVBTW010000266.1:0-5984 GCA_031555975.1 Eubacteriales bacterium | reverse complement strand
CTGGCTGAAAGGCTTTGCCCCGAGGGGATGGGGCTGGTGGTCCGGACGTCCTCGGAAGGCGCGGACGAAGCCGCGCTCGCGGAGGACATTTTCGAACTGACGGCCGTCTGGCGCGAAATTGAGCGCGTCGCGCCCTTCCGCAAGGCGCCGTCGCTGCTCCGCGCGGCGCCCAGCCTCGTCACCCGCGCGCTGCGGGATTTTCTCAGGCCGGACGTTTCTGAGCTGGTCGTGCAGGGTGATGATCTGTACGGCGAAGCGGTGGGCGCGGCCTCCTTGGACCAAGCGCCGCGCATCCGGCTGCACGCATCGGACGTGCCGCTGATGAGCCTGCACAGGGTGGGCGCGCAGTTTGAAAAATCGCTGCAGCGAAAAGTGTGGCTGCCCGGAGGCGGGGAGCTGGTGTTTGATTACACCGAGGCTATGACGGTGGTGGACGTGAACAGCTGCAAGTTCGTGGGCAAGGCGAGTTTGGCGGACACGCTGCTCAGGACCAACATCGAGGCCGCCGTGGAGCTGTGCCGCCAGCTCAGGCTGCGCGACATCGGCGGGATCGTCATCGTGGATTTCATCGACATGCAGGCCGAGGAGCATCGAAAGCAGCTGCTGGCGACCTTGCGGGATGCGCTCGCCAGGGACCGGATGAAGACCACGCTGCATGGCATGACCAAGCTGGGCTTGGTGGAGATCACGCGGAAAAAGGACCGGTCCGGCATGCTCGGCGCGCGCGCCACCTGCCCAACCTGCAAAGGAACCGGCAAAATCGAACGCAAAAAGGAGACCCAATGAGCGAGCGACCCACAATCAGCCAGGTGGAGATCGACGCCCAGCGCCAGTACATGGACGCTGTGGCCCAGCTCTTGGACCGCCCCAAAAAATACCACATCGTGACCCTCGGCTGCCAGATGAACGTGCGCGACAGCGAGACCATCGCGGGACAGCTCTCGGAGATGGGCTTTGCGCCCTCCGCGTCGAAAGAGGACGCGGACCTGGTGCTGTACAACACCTGCTGCGTCAGGGAAAACGCGGAGAACAAGGCGCTGGGCAATGTGATCTGGCTGAAAGAGCTGAAAAAAGAAAAGCCCGAACTGCTGATCTGCGTGGGCGGCTGCATGATGCAGGAGGACGGCATGGCGGACCGGCTCATCGGAGCCTATCCGTTCATCGACCTGATCTTCGGCACCCACAACATGCACAGGCTGCCGGAGCTGCTGCACAGGGTGATGAGCGAGCGGCGGCAGGTGGCAGAAGTCTTGAGCACCGACGGCAGCATCGCGGAAGGGCTGCCCGTCAGAAGGACCAGCCCGCATCAGGCCTTCCTCACGATCATGTACGGGTGCGACAACTTTTGTTCGTACTGCATCGTGCCCTATGTGCGCGGCCGAGAGCGATCGCGGCGGATGGAGGACATCCTGGACGAAGCAAAGGGCCTGCTGGACACCGGCGTTTCGGAGATCACGCTGCTGGGCCAGAATGTCAACTCCTACGGCGGCGGCGCGCTGTTTCCAGAGCTGCTGTATCGACTGGACAAGCTGGGCGTGCCCCGCATCCGGTTCATGACCAGCCATCCCAAGGACCTGTCGGACGAGCTGATCGCGGCCATACGGGACTTGCCGCGCGTGTGCAACCAGCTTCATTTGCCGGTTCAGGCGGGCAGCGACCGCATCCTCTGTGAGATGAACCGGCGCTATACCCGCGAACAATACCTGGCGCTGGTCAGCAAACTGCGGGCCGCCGTGCCGGACATCGGGCTGACCTCGGACACGATCGTCGGGTTTCCCGGCGAGACGATGGACGAGTTTTTGGACACACTAGCGCTGGTCTCGGCCGTGCGGTTTGACGCCGCGTACACTTTTATCTACAGCCCCAGGGCGGGCACGAAGGCAGCAGCCATGCCCGATCCGGGCACAGCTGAGGAAAAGCAGAGGCGGCTGCAGATGCTCATTGACGCCCAGCAGCGGATCACAATGGAGATTCTCGGTGCGCAGGTGGGCAGGCGCGAGACGGTGCTGGTGGACGGCGCGTCCCCGCGCGAAGCGGGCTTTGTCTGCGGCAAGACCGAGCGCGGCCACACGGTCAATTTCCCGGGAAATATCGCGCAGATCGGGCGGATGGCGCCCGTCATCATCACGTCCGCCGGGCGCAACACCCTGCGCGGGCAGGTCTGTGAAAACCCATAACAGGATAGGAGGAACCCAAGATGAATCCGGTGTTTCAAAAGACGAGGGAACTGGGCGAGGCCCTGATGCAGAGCGAAGAATACTTGGCGATGAAGGCGCTGGAGGACCGCGCCATGGGCAACAAAGAGGCCGCGGACACCATGGGCCAATACATCGAAAAAAAGCAGCAGCTGGAAGCGATGCTGATGAGCGAGGACCCGGACGCGGAACAGCTGCGCGGCCTCTCAGCCGAGATGGATACGCTGCAGGAGCACCTGCAGATGATCGACGACATCCGCGAGCTGACGGAGGCGCGCAGCGGTTTTTCCAACCTCATTGAGCAGGTGAACGGTGTGCTGCGGTTCATCATCACCGGCGAGATGGACGAGGAGGAAGAGGGCGGCTGCGGCGCGGGCGGCTGCGCCGGATGCAGCGGCTGCGGGCATGAGCATCACGTGCATTAGGAGGGATCGCGCAAGCGCCTGGTGGACGTTCCCCATGCACACGCCACCGCGACTATTCACCAAAGCGAGGCGACACCGATGCCACTTTCGCCAATGATGCAGCAATACCTCACCATCAAAGAGGCAAACAAGGACGCGATCCTGTTTTTCCGGCTGGGCGACTTTTACGAGATGTTCTTTGAGGACGCGCAGCTGGCGTCCCGGGAGCTCGAACTGACGCTCACCGGGCGGGACTGCGGCCTTGCTGAACGCGCGCCCATGTGCGGCGTGCCGTATCACGCGGCAACAGGCTACATCGCGCGGCTCATCGCGAAGGGCTATAAGGTCGCCATCTGTGAGCAGATGTCGGACCCCTCCGAGACCAAGGGCCTGGTGGAGCGGGATGTGACCCGCATCATCACCCCGGGCACGGTGATCGACGAGGGCATGCTGTACAATGCGGCCGCCAACTACATCCTGGCCGCCGCCATCCAGCGGGGCAGGTGCGGATTCGCGTTCGCGGACGTGTCCACGGGCGAGTTTACCGTGTACGAGTTCGGCAACGCGTCCGCGCGACTGGCGGACGAGCTGGCGCGGTTTCAGCCCCGCGAGGTGCTCTGCAGCGATCCGGAACAGCTGCGTTCCTGCGCGCCGGGTTATGCCCACGCGCTGAGTGCGGCTGCAGACGGCGCGTTTGAGACCGCAAAGGCGCAGAAGGCGCTGCTCTCCCACTTTTCCCGGCAGGATCTGGCCGCCATGGACGTGGACAAGGAAAAGCTGGCGCTGTGCGCTGCGGGCGCGCTGATGCGCTATCTGACCGACACGCAGAAAAACGCACTCAGCCACATCACCAGGATCGGCCGCTACGAGAGCGAGCGCCACATGGCGCTGGACCGCGTGGCGACCGCCAATTTGGAACTGGTGGAGAGCCAGCGCACCCGGACCAAGCACGGCTCTCTGCTCCATGTGATGGACAGAACGGTGACCAGCATGGGTTCAAGGCAGCTCAGGGCCTGGATTGAGCAGCCGCTCACCAACCCGGAGGACATCGAGCGCCGCCTTGGCGCGGTCTCCGCCATGAAGCAGGACCAGATGCGCCAGGAGGCGCTGCGGGACGCGCTGTCGCCGGTGTACGATGTGGAGCGGCTCACCAGCCGCATCGCCTACGACACCGTCAACGCCCGCGACTGCCTCGCGCTTTGCGCGTCGCTGCGGGCGGTGCCGGAGGTTTCGCGGCTGCTGTCCGGCACGGAGGACCCGCTGATCGCCGAGCTTGCGTCCGAGCTCAATCCGCAGCACGGCCTGTGCGAACTGATCGAGCGCGCGATTGATCGGGACGCGCCGGTCTCGGTCAAAGAGGGCGGCATCATCCGCGCGGGCTATAGCGAGCAGTTGGACAGATACCGCGCCGCGTCCACGGAGGGAAAGACGTGGCTGGCCTCCCTGGAGGCGCAGGAGCGCGAGGCCACCGGCATCAAGAACCTGAAAGTGGGCTACAACCGGCTGTTCGGTTACTACATTGAGGTCACCAAGTCGTTTTACGAGCTGGTGCCGTATCGCTATGCCCGCAAGCAGACCCTGGCCAACTGCGAGCGGTTTGTGACCGAGGAGCTGAAGGAGATCGAAAAGAGCGTGCTGGGCGCGGAGGACAGCGCGGTGCGCCTGGAGTACGAACTGTTTTCTGAGATTCGGGATCAGCTCAAATCGGTCGTGCCCCAGCTTCAGCGGACGGCCTATGCGCTCAAGACGCTGGATTGCGTACTGTCGCTGGCACGGCTGGCGAATGAAAACGGGTATGTGCGCCCGACGCTGAACGACGAGGGCCGGATTGACATCAAGAACGGCCGCCACCCCGTGGTCGAGGGCTCCATCGGGCAGCAGCACTTCGTGCCCAACGACACCCACCTGTCGGACGAACACCGCGTGATGATCATCACCGGGCCGAACATGGCGGGCAAATCCACCTACATGCGCCAGGTCGCGCTGATCGTGCTGATGGCGCACATGGGCAGTTTTGTGCCCGCGGAATCCGCGGACATCGCGCTCACGGACCGCATCTTCACCAGGATCGGCGCGTCGGACGACCTGTACGGCGGCCAGTCCACCTTTATGGTGGAGATGACGGAACTGGCGGCCATCCTCAAGTTTGCGACGCCGAAAAGCCTGCTGATCCTGGACGAGGTGGGGCGGGGGACGAGCACTTTCGACGGCCTTTCCATCGCCTGGGCGGCGGTGGAGCACATCGCGGGGCCCAAATGCGGCGCGAGAACGCTGTTCGCGACGCACTATCATGAGCTGTCGGAGCTGGAAGGCACGCTTGGCGGTGTGGTCAACTACCGCATTACCGCCATCGAAAAGGGCGATGACGTGGTGTTCCTGCGCAAGATCGTGCCCGGCGGCGCGGACAGAAGCTTTGGCGTTCAGGTGGCGGGGCTGGCGGGTCTGCCGGGCTCGCTTATCGCCCGCGCGCGCCAGATCATGGCGAGGCTGGAAGTGGGCAGCGAGATCCAGGGTTCCATCGGCAAATCCATACTGGACGGCAAGAAGAACGGCGGCAACAAGCAGGTCGAGCTGACCGCATACCAGCCCATGGAGCTGGCGCTGGAGATCCAACGGATGGACGTGATGAGCATGTCG
Source organism: Eubacteriales bacterium (assembly GCA_031555975.1). Taxonomy (GTDB): domain Bacteria; phylum Bacillota; class Clostridia; order Christensenellales; family Aristaeellaceae; genus JAJDGF01. The sequence continues at coordinate 748 of JAVBTW010000266.1, read as the reverse complement.
CCCATCGACGCGCTGAACGCGCTGTACGCGCTGTCCGAAAAGGCGAGGCTGATCTGAAGCCGATACGGGAAGGGAGTATAGGGATGCGGATACGCATGTTGGACGCGGTCACCATCAGCCGGATCGCCGCGGGCGAGGTCGTGGAGCGGCCCATGTCCGTGGCCAAGGAATTGATCGAAAACGCGCTGGACGCGGGTTCGACCAACATCAGCATCGAGATCCGCGATGGGGGCAGCGACTATCTGCGGGTGACCGACAATGGATCGGGCATCCCGCCGGAGGACGTGCGCATGGCGTTTGAGAACCATGCCACGTCCAAGTTTGGCGCCGGGAGCGACCTGTCGGACATCGCGACGCTGGGCTTTCGCGGCGAGGCGCTGCCCAGCATTGCGGCCGTTTCGAAGGTGGAGATGGAGACCATGCGGCGCGGCGCGGAGGCGGGCGTGCGCATCCGGCTGACCGGGGGGCGTGTGGATGAGTTTGCCGAATGCGCACTGCGGGAGGGCACGACGATCACGGTGCGCGACCTGTTTTGCAACCTGCCCGCGAGGCGCGCCTTTTTGAAGCGGGGCACCCAGGAAGCGGCCGCCGTGACGGAGCTGGTGACGCGGTTCATGCTCGGCAATCCCGGCGTCGCGTTCCGGCTGATCAACAACCACAGGACCACCTATCAAACCTATGGAGACGGCGACATGCGCCACGCGGCGCTGAACGTGCTGGGCCGCGAAGTGGCGGAAAAGCTGGTGTC
>JAVBTW010000051.1:0-4535 GCA_031555975.1 Eubacteriales bacterium | reverse complement strand
CACAGGCCCGGGTCAGCTCATTGAGCCGCACTCTGGACTCCGCAGCCGTCGACTGAGACAGATAATCGCGACGCACATCCGCCAGTATCCGGATGCAGGCGTCATAAGCCGCCCGCGTATCCGGTGTGGCGGCAACATCGCGCTCAAACTGCGCGCGGCGGGATTGGAAGAGTTGGGTCAAATCGGGCATGGGCAGACAACCATCCTCATTCGTCGTTCCCAGTCCATCATACCACCAAGGCGGGCGTGGATCAACCCCCGCGCTTCGCCGGATGACTCAGCCTCGCGTTCCGATCAAGATACTTGCTGAACACCAGCGGCCACAGGCCCAAGGCAACAAACGCCAGCAGGCCGTACTGGCATGCGGCCCAAGCGCGGTCGCCAAAGACAGCAGATGGCGCCTTGAACACCAAGATGCCGCCCACGGCCGTCATGCCCAGCAGGTATTTGACCAACTGCTGCAGCGCACAGGTTTTCGTTTCAAACCGCACAAACCGGCGCTCGAACCGCCAACCGCAAAACAGGCCCAGCGCCGCGCCGCCCACCTTGAAGGTGTCCAGCACCAGTTTCTCTGTGCCCTCCATGTTCGGATAGGGCTTGTACTGCGCGTAGCACAGCAGCGCCGCGCCCAGCGCGATCCCGACCCAGAACACAATGGGTTCGGCCTTCGGATCGCTGTCAATCCAGTCGAACATTCTGCGCATCACAAGCAGCATGACCGCGCCGATCACCATCGAAACCAGCACATCCTGAGGCGCATGAACGCCCAAATACAGCCGCGAAAAGCCGACCAGCAGGATCAGCGCACTGCAGCATACCGTCACCCAGCGCTTTTTTGCGTACATCGCCAGCGCGCCGTACATGGCCATGGCGCTGGCCGTGTGTCCACTGGGAAAGGAAAATCCGCTGGCTCCGTGACGCGCGGATTCCACTGGGATCAGTGACGGATCCCGCACCCAGGGCCGAGGCGTGCAGAATGTGATCTTCAGCGCGGCGTTCGCCAAGCCGCCTAAGAAAAAGTTGAACAGAATATACTGCGCCAAGCGCTTGTTCAAGCACCAATAAACGAAACACACCACCGCGATCAACAGCACTTCCTCGCCGAAATAGGTCACGGACTGAAAGCACGCGTCCAAAGCAGGCGCGCGCCAAGTTTGGATCCAGGACAAAAACGCGATATCCATCTAGGGCCTCCATTCGTATAGCTTGTTGCCCTTGACGAGCAGCGCGCGCCTGGCGATGCTGGCCAGCGGCGCGTCGGAAGGAGAGTCAGAATAGAACGTATCGATCTGCACACCGGGCATCTCCGCCAGCAGCCGGCGCAGTTTCTCATCGCCATGGCAGTTCAGGCCGGAGTATTTGCCCGTGAGTCGATCCACCCGCGAAGCAATGAGCGACTTGACGCCCATTCGCTGACAGATGGGCCTGAGCAGAAACTCCGGCGACGCGGAGATGATCAGATCATCCGGCCGCTTCCGGCTCAGGTACAGCTGTTTGATATCTTGATCATGTCGATCCCAGAACAGCAGTACTTCCAGCTCCACCTCCGGTACACGCGCAAGAAAGCCAAAGAAAACCTGCTTCCATTGGGTCTTATCCAGTTTTCCAAGGAGAAAACGGATCCCCGGGCCGATCAGCGACGGCAGAAACCTGCGCACACCGGAATGGCGGCGGACACAGTGCATGAAAAAGTCCACTGTGGCGTCGCCATCATAGATCGTCTGGTCAAAGTCGTAAGCGTTCATGGAGCCTCCTGGCGCGGGAGATCGCCCGGACAAGCCGAACGGGCCCCGCGCGGGTGCCCGTTCGATCTGACTACGTTTGGTAGATGAACTTATACACCCTGTTCTTCACTTCTTCGTAGTTCACATCATAGAAGCCGGAGCCCTGCGGGCCGTTCTTGGCTGTGCAATAATCGGTTGACGGAATGCGCCATTCCTTGATCCGGTCCTTTTTTTCCAGCTTGCAGCCCAGCACAGACATGGCGTAGCCGACGGCGCTGGTGATGCTCACATTGGTGGACACCAGTTTGATCGCCTCCGTGCCAATCTGCATCAGCTGGATGGGGTTGGCGTCCTTGACGCGGGTCATGAGCGCGTTGATCACGTTGCGCTGACGCTGAGTGCGCTGATAATCGCTGTCAATGTGTCGGATTCGGGCATAGGTCACGGCCTGGATGCCCGTCAACCGCTGGTTGTTGCCATAGGTTTTGAGTTTCCACTCCTCTTTGTGGGCCAGATAGTATTCCTGGGTCATGGTATACATCGCGATGTTGCCCATGTAACGGTTGATCTGCTCGAGCTCCTTCTTGGTGACATCGACGAAAACGCCGTCCACAACATCGATGATCTTTGCCATGTTACCAAAGTTGACGACCGCATACTGCGTGATGTTGAGTCCGAAGTTGGTGTTGATGACCTGCATCATCATTTCAGGGCCGCCGTAGTAAGTGCAGGCGTTGATTTTCTGCATGCCATGGCCTGGGATTTCGATGACCAGATCGCGCATGATGGATGTCATTTTCATCTGGCCTGTCTGGCCGTTGATGGAGGCGATGATGATCGAGTCACACCGCGTTTTTTTTGTCTTTTTCATATCGCGCGAGTCACTGCCCAGCAACAGAATGTTGGTCCATTCCTTGGGCAGATCGGTTCGCGCTTTGAGGTTTTCGACCACGGTGAAGTCCTCCGCGGGTAACGGCTCCAGTTCAATGTCGTCGCCAACGCCAATACCGGCACCTTCGTCTGGCAGCAGGTCCTCATCGGAGGGCTCGGAAACGGTTTCGTCGCCCGGGTCTTGGGTCTGCGCGGTCTGTTCCGGTTCCGTTTGGGTTTGTTCGACGACTGGCGGCTCCGTTGGGTTCTCCACTTGGACGGCGCTGCTTTGAACCGGATCTGACTGGACGACAGGCGTTTCGTTTACCGGCGGAGCGGTTTGCACCGTCGCATTTTGCGGATCATAGACGGGATTGTTGTACGTTTGCAACTGCGGCCTGCTTCGGACATTGATGAACACGCACAGCGCGACGACGAGCATGAGCAGCGCGGTCAGAAAAGCATAGAACCGACCCGTAATTCTTCGCTTGGGGGGGCGTCGATTGTAGCGATAGTTCACTTTGAGATCCTCCTCGGAGATCAGATATTCATTTCATTATAGCGCGTTCATGGAGAAATTGCAATTGACATATGTGTTAACTGGACCATCACACACACAGGCGATTTACGCAGGGCATGCGCGGCAGTGAGCGCAGGGCATGCCTCAACGCAGTTACGCCCCCACCGTGTCATCCTGAGCGCCAGCGAAGGACCTCGCCCCGCGTGAGCGGACGTCTTGTTCATGTGATCGACGTCGCCTGACGGCGCGGAGGTCCTTCGCTGACGCTCAGGATGACAAAAAGGGGCCGTGTCCTGAAACAAACATCAGGCATCATATGCGCTTTGTTATCTGTGTGCCTTGGGCATGCCATGATCATGTGCAGCCCCGCCGGCCCTGATGGGGCTGCCCATGATCAGCGCTTGTCTAGCGATAAAACCACTTGGCCCAAACCCGCCCCCAACCGGTTCCATAATTTTGACGCGCGACGCTGTCCATCGCCACGACGCCGATCTCCCCAACCTTCACGCCGCCGCGCAGCACGTCTACCATGCCTACCTTTTGTCCTTCTGAAACCGGCGCGTGCAAGCTCACCGGCAGCCGTGGCTCGAGCTCCACCGGCTCTTCGTCGCCTTTTTTGATCAGCAGCGCCAAATCATCCGCCAGCATCAGCTTCACATGACTTGCTGCCCCGCCGGTCACCGCCATTTCGCCGCGCACCTTCGCGCCTTTCTGGGCCACCTGGAACCGGCGGTACGTCGCGAATCCATAGTCCATCATCTTTCCAGCGATTTCGAACCTTTCCTTCCCGCTCGCCGCTCCGAGCACGACCGCGATCAGCCGCATGTCTCCGCGCTTTGCGGTCGCGCTCATGCAGTATCCCGCCTCGCTCGTTGATCCCGTCTTGATTCCGTCCGCACCGTCATATGTGCGGACCAGGCGGTTCGTGTTCGTCAACTGTGTCGACCGACCGCCGCCATGATCCACCTCGTCCATCCACACGCGCGAATAGTCAAAATAGAGAGGGTGCGCAATCAGCGCCCGCGACATCGTCGCCACGTCCCGAGCAGTCGAGTGCTGGCCCGCGGCTGGCAGGCCCGTGCTGTTCGTGAATGCCGTATCCCGCATGCCCAGTTCCGCCGCGCGCTCGTTCATCCTGTCCACAAAAAGCGGTTCCGATCCGAAAAGATGCTCCCCCACCGCCACGGTCGCGTCGTTGGCGCTGCCCACGATCATGCTCTTTAACAGGGTGCCCATCGGCTGTACCTCACCCACATCCAACAGCACCTGAGAACCACCCATGCCCGCGGCCTCCTTGCTGATCGGGACGCGCTCGTCCAACGTACACCGACCGCCTTCAATCGCCTCGATAGCGAGCAGAATGCCCATGATCTTCGTCACGGATGCGACCGGCACCTGTGCATCCGCGTTTAGTTCAAAGA
>JAVBTW010000170.1:0-6496 GCA_031555975.1 Eubacteriales bacterium | reverse complement strand
GCTCTGGAGATGCTATACGATTCGATCCCAGTGGTACTGTCGGAACTGATCCGGACGGCGTTCGTGCCCAGGCCGGGGCATCGGTTTCTGGTCGCAGACTTTAGTGCGATCGAAGCGCGTGTGATTGCGTGGCTGGCTGGTGAGCAGTGGCGGTTGGATGTGTTTGAAAAAGGCGGCGATATTTACTGTGCGTCGGCCAGCCAGATGTTTGGTGTGCCAGTAGAAAAGCACGGTGTCAACGCGCATCTGCGCCAGAAAGGCAAAATATCAGAGCTGGCGTGCATCGCGGGAGGTAGCCTCGTGCTCACGGATCGAGGGCTGGTGCCCATAGAGCAGGTATCGACAGATCATCTGCTATGGGATGGCGTGGAGTGGGTTCATCACGATGGAATCATCTGCAAGGGTACAAGACCGGTCATCTACTACGATGGCCTTACCGCTACGCCTGATCATCTCGTATATGTTGAAGGGAATGCTGAGCCAATCGAATTGCAGGACGCAGCCGCGAATCATGCAAAACTGGCTCGTGTATGCGAATGCGGAACCGCATATTTATGCGGCGGCAGGAAAGCCCTCGTCTACGACATTTTGAACGCAGGGCCTCGCCATCGGTTCACTGTATCCGGGCGGTTGGTGCACAACTGCGGGTATGGTGGCGGAGTGGGCGCGCTTAAGGCAATGGGCGCACTGGCGATGGGTGTGAAGGAAGAGGAACTGCAAGGCTTGATCCGCGACTGGCGGCACGCTAACCCTGCGATCGTGCGGATGTGGTGGGATGTGGATGCTGCAGCGATTCAGGCGGTGCGCGATAGAACTGTGAGCACGACCCACAGCATTCGATTTGAATGCCAAAATGGTATGCTGTTCATCGGGCTGCCCTCCGGACGGAAACTAGCCTACGTAAAACCGCGAATCGGAAAGAACAAATTTGATCGCGACTGCCTGACGTATGAAGGTGTGGGCGAGAACAAGAAGTGGATGAGAATCGAAGGGTGGCCCGGTAGATGGGTGGAAAACATTGTTCAGGCCACAGCCCGCGACTTGCTCACAGACGCAATGCGGCGCATCGATGCCGCAGGCTACAAGACCTGCATCCACGTGCACGATGAAATCGTGGTGGAGGCTACCCAAGACCAGTCCCTTGAAGAACTCTGTGCGCTGATGGCGATCCAACCAGACTGGGCAAAAGGGCTCAGCCTTCGCGCTGATGGGTACGCGTGTGAATTTTACAGAAAGGACTGAAAACATGAATCCTGACAAATACAACGCGGAGGGATATTACGATCCAACTGCATACGAGGCGATAAGGCAAATCGAGAGGCACCCTTATATGCCGCTGACGTACATCTGCTCGCCATTTAAGGGCGACGTCGAGCGCAATGTAGAAAATGCTCGCCGATACTGCGCATTTGCGGTAACGCAGAATCGCATTCCGTTCGCGCCGCACCTGCTGTTCCCGCAGTTTCTGAACGATGGCGATCCGAGGCAACGCGAGCTGGGGATGTTCATGGGATTGGTGTTGCTGGGCAAGTGCAGCGAGCTGTGGGCGTTCGGTGTTACTATCAGCGTGGGGATGGAAATGGAAATAGAGCGGGCGCGGGCACGCGGTATCAATGTGCGCTACTTTAACTGTGATTGCGAGGAGATAGCAGGATGAAGATCGCTGTCGGAAACAGCCGCATGGACAAGCGGTGGAAAAACCGGGAGATCAGCTGGGAGGACTTACTCCAGCGGGTGTGCACGACGATTCGCACCACCGAAACGGTATCTGAGTACGCCAGCATGCCCAAGAATCAGCGCGACGGAATCAAGGATGTGGGCGGCTTCTTAGGTGGTCACCTCAAAGGGGGCAAGCGCAAAAATGGCTATGTGCTGGGCCGCGAGCTGCTGACGCTGGATGCGGATTATGCTACGCCCGGTTTCTGGGAGCAGCTTCAAACGCAGATCGACTGCCGTTGCTGCCTGTACTCAACACATAAGCACACGGAGGAACAGCCGCGCTTTCGCCTGATCATCCCGCTTGCCCGCGAGGTCAGTGAAGACGAATACTCGGCGCTGGGTCGCATGGTCGCCCGTGACATCGGCCTTGATCTGTTCGACGATACCACCTACGAACCTGCCCGACTGATGTACTGGCCGAGCACGCCATCTAACGGAGAGTTTATCTTCGAACACCGTGATGGTCCTCTACTTGATCCGGATGTCTACCTCCAGCGCTATCAAGATTGGCGGGATACGAGTACGTGGCCGGTATCGTCCCGGCAGTCTGAGGTGGCAAAACGCTCGCTCCAGCAGCAGGCCGATCCACTGACCAAGTCGGGCATGGTTGGTGCGTTTTGTAGGACGTACAGCATCGAGGACGCAATTGAGCATTTTCTTAAGGATGTATATGCACCCAGTGCAATGGAGGGTCGATACGACTACAAGCTCGCCGACTCGGTCGCCGGCGTAGTTGTCTATGATGGGAAGTTCGCTTACTCACACCATGCGACAGATCCCGCGCATGGCAAACTGCTGAATGCATTTGATCTGGTGAGGATACACAAGTTTGGAGATATGGAGGAGGCTAAATCATTTTCGGCCATGGCGAAACTGACGAGCGATGACGAAAATGTAATCGTGCTTCTTGCGGATGAACGGCTGGCGCTGGCGAAAACAGAGTTCAATCAGGGGGATTGGAGGAAGAAGCTCACCCACATGCCGCGCAGCAAGCTGCTGGATAACTCCGCATGGAACGAGATACTGATCCTCAACAACGATCCGGATTTTGCGAACTTTGCCTACAACGAGCTAGCCCATCGTGTGCAGGTCACGGGCGAAGTGCCGTGGGAGCGGCCAAGCGATAACAAGTTCTGGAGAGACGCGGACACAGCGCAGCTGAAAGCGTTGATCGACATTCGCTATGTCACATTTTCCAGCCGAAATCATGACGTCAGCTTTACCAAGGTAGCGGATGATCGGCGGTTCCATCCGATACGTGACTACTTGGACGGTTTGCCGTTCTGGGATGGCGTGCCGAGAGTGGAGACGCTGCTCATTCAATGCTTGCAGGCTGATGATACACCTTATGTCCGCGCGGTCACCCGAAAGACGCTTGCGGCGGCGGTGGCACGCATCTACAAACCCGGTACCAAGTTTGATAGCGTGTTGGTGTTTGATGGCGTGCAGGGCATCGGTAAGAGCACGCTGTTCAAAGACCTTGTGGGCGAGGAGTTCTACTCGGAAACGCTATCACTCACTGATATGGATGACAAGTCTGGCGCGGAGAAACTGCAGGGATTCTGGATTGTGGAGATCGGTGAGCTTGCTGGCATGAAGAAAGCGGACATAGAGAAGGTCAAAGCCTTTTTATCCACTGCGGATGATAAGTATCGCCCCAGCTACGGACGGACGGTGGAGAGCCATCCACGCCAGTGCATCATTATTACGTCGGTGAACGGTGAGCGCGGGTATCTGCGCGACATTACGGGTAACCGCCGTTTCTGGGTCGTGAAGCTGCATCAGGAAGAGCAGGTCAGGAAGTGGAGCTTTACAGCGGAGAAGCGCGACCAGATTTGGGCTGAGGCAAAAGTGATCTTCGAAAGTGGAGAGAAACTGTACCTCGAGGGCGAACTGATCGAATCCGCCGAGGAAGCCCAGCGCGATGCGATGGAGGTGGACGAGCGCCAGGGCATGGTGGAGGAATACCTTGAGACGCTGCTGCCTGAGGGTTGGGATGGCATGGATGTGTATGCCCGGCGCAATTATATCTCAGACAAAAACGCGCTAATGGCGCCAGTCGGTACGATACGACGGGAGACTGTCAGCAATGCGGAGCTGTGGTGCGAGTGCTTCGGGCGCAATATCGCGGATCTGAAGCCCGCTGATAGCTATGCTTTGGCGGCGCTGATGACGAAAGTTGAAGGTTGGGAGCGAACGAAGGTGCTCAAGAGGATGCCACAATACGGAAGACAGCGCATGTATCAGCGCGCGGACCAGCTGGAACAACCCAATCAGCCGCCAAGTGAAACCTGTTCCAGTCCATGACCCTTGATTTTGCTCAGTTTTATGGGGCGAGGAACAAGTGGAACGACTTTATTCTATATGAAGGGTTTGGGTTATAGAGAGGGAAGGATGGCATGTTGCACCCGAATACGCCCGCGTAATGCTGAAGGCGTTTTTGAGCCTGTAGCCCAATCCGCCTTGAAGCCAGTCGCCATGATCGACCGCAATGAAGCAGAAACCAGTGTCCGCGCGTGGGTCGAGCGCCAAAAGCCACGGGCGCGATTGGCCGCCCGCGTGCCGGATCAGGTACCACGGCAGAATAGCACACCCGCGCCCGCACAACCAGCGGGCGTTTCTCATGAGCAACTATCGAAGCGGCTGGCTCTGCTTCGGCATTAAAAACGAGGAGGATGGGAATTTGAGCAAGATCATTGAATTGCGCCAAAAGCGCGCATACATCTGGGACAAGGCAAAGGCATTTCTGGACGAACGCCGGGGCGATGATGGACTGATCTCAGCCGAGGACAACGAGGCCTATGAGCGAATGGAGACCGACGTGGTCAATCTGGGCAAGGAGATCGAGCGGCTGGAGCGCGTTGAAACTATGGATCGCGAGCTGTCCCACCCCACGACTCAGCCGCTGACCGGAAAGCCCGAGGCCAGCCGCATCGGCGAAGAGAAGAGCGGCACCGCCAGCGCTGCCTACGCCCAGGCGTTCTGGCAACATATGCGCAATCGCACCAGTTATGAGGTGCGAAACGCACTGCAAGTGGGCTCCGATTCAGAAGGCGGTTTCAGCGTACCGGATGAGTTTGAACACACTCTGCTCCAGGGTTTGGAAGAAGAAGACATCATGCGCTCGCTGGCACACATAATCCGCACCAGTTCCGGCGACCGCAAGATCCCCATCGTCGCCAGCAAAGGGGCGGCGCAATGGTCAGAGGAGGAAGCGGCGTTCACGGAATCGGATGACAGCTTCGGCCAGATCACCATCGGCGCACACAAGGTGACATCCCTCATTAAAATCAGTGAGGAGTTGCTGAACGATTCCGCGTTCGACATGGCCGCGTACATCGCCCATGAGTTTGGCCGACGTGTGGGTGCAGCCGAAGAGGGCGCGTTCATCGCGGGTGACGGCAATCACAAGCCGACTGGGCTGTTGCATAACACGCTCGGCGCGGAGTTGGGCGTGACCGCTGCCGGAGCTGCGGCCATCACCGCCGATGAGCTGATCGATCTTGTCTATTCGCTGAAAGCGGGTTATCGCCGCCGCGCCGTGTTCATCATGAACGATGCCACGGTGAAGATGATCCGGAAACTCAAGGACAACAATGGAACTTTCCTCTGGACACCGGGTCTGCTGGCTGGCCAGCCGGACACGCTGCTGAATCAGAAGATCCTGACGTCCTCGTACATGCCGCTGCCCACGTCTGGCAACAAGGCGATCCTGTATGGTGACATGTCCAATTATTGGATTGCAGACCGCGAAGGGCGCAACTTCCAGCGGCTGAACGAGCTGTATGCGGCCAACGGACAAATCGGCTTCCGAATCACGCAACGCGTGGATGGCCGTTTGGTGCTCCAAGAATCCGTAAAGTGCCTGAAGATGAAGGTGTAACCCATGCCGGTCACGCTGGACGAACTGAAGGCGCATCTTCGGATTGAGCAGGATGTGGAGGATCCATACCTGGAATCGCTGCTGCTCATGGCGCTGTCGGTTGCCCTGGATTTCTGCCTGATGGATGCGTTCCCGAGCCCAACCCCTGAACCTGTGCGGCTGGCCATTTTGCTGATGGTCAGCCATTATTATCAAAATCGCGAAAATGCAGATGGCGCGGGGTACGCGAGCATGTTGCGCGCTTTCCACAGCCTGCTTTGGCCATATCGGAATACCGATCGACTGATGTAATGAAGGAGTGAACGCAGGTGGCCAGAACCCGAAGAAACTACAAAAAGGAATACACAGCGGGCGATCTGCGCCACCGCGTCACGTTCCTATATCGCAAGATCACCGTCGCGAGTGGCATCACGAATGAATCCTGGGAACCGCTGTGTGAATGTTGGGCAGGCATGGAACCGCTATCGGGCAAGGAGTATTTCGACGCGGCGGCTGTGCAGCGCGAGGACTCCATTCGGTTCATTATCCGCTACCGCATGGGCATCACAGCGGAGAGGCTCATCCTGCACAAGGGCGTAGAGTACAACATCGAGTCCATCATCAACGTCGATATGGAAAATGTGTGGCTCGAAATCCTGGCTCGAAGCGTGGTTCCAAAAACTGGTGATTCACCTTGAGCTCCAAGATCGACCTGCAGGGGTTTGAGGAACTGCAACGGCAGGCGTATGCGCTCGGCGAAAAAGCGAACCGCGCAGTGGATCAGGCGCTGCTCAAGGGCGCGAAGGTGATCGAACCCGTTGTTCGAGAGGGTGCGCCTCGACGCACGGGCGCCATGGCGAATGCGGTCACCAGCAAGAACGCGGGCAAGCGCATGGCGGGCGTGACGTTCATCGG
>JAVBTW010000084.1:0-12426 GCA_031555975.1 Eubacteriales bacterium | reverse complement strand
GGATGCGCCGGTGCACGTTTCGTAGTCCCAGTTGGGAAGCGATGCTGTCGCCATCCTTTGCATCTAGGCTCTGCAGCAGACGTTCCAGCTCGGCCTCCGCCATCCCCATGCCGTCATCCTCCACAAAGAACAGCAATTTGTCCCCCTCGAGCCGCGCGTGGAGCCGAATGTGCCCATCGCCCACCTTGCGCTCGATGCCGTGCCGGACGGCGTTTTCAATCAGCGGTTGCAGCATCAGGCAGGGCAGCACCTGGGCATACAGCGATTCGTCCACATCGACCTGAAAATGCAGCCTGTCCGGAAACCGGTATTTCAATATGGAAGCATATTTGTCCAAAAACCTCAGCTCGTCCTCCAACACCGCCATGGAGCGCGACGGATCGATATGCTCGCGCATGTTCTCAGAGAGGGCCAACATCACACCGGCCGTCTCCCGGTCTCCGCGCATCAGCAGGTTCATTCGAATGGTGTCCAGGGTATTGAACAGAAAATGGGGGTTGATCTGGGCGCGCAGCGCGGCCAGTTCCGCGTCGCGCTGGTGCAGCACCAGCGCTTGTTCGGCCTTCGTGCGCTGGATCAGCTGGGTGTATATGCGCTTGTTGTCCTCGATCAATCCCGCGATGCGCCGCACCATGTCGTCAAACCGCGCGCTGATCTGCGCAATCTCATCGGTGCCGCTCACGGCCACGCCCGCTTGAAACACGCCTGTGGCGGTGGCGCCGATCTTGCGCATCAGCAGGTTGATCCGGCGCGTCATGCCGCCGGAGATGATGAGCAGCAGGGCCATGGACACAGACAGGATGGTCGCGGTGAGCAACACGCTGCGCAGGATCATAGCGCGAACGTCCTGAAGGATCTGTCCGTAGAACACCAGGTTCACCAACCGCCAGCCCTTTGCGCCCTGGCGCGCCAGGTCCAGCGGCTGTGACAGCGCCAGCACCCGCTGACCGCCAAACGTGGTGCTGCCACCCTGAACCGTCAGATCCAGCCCAAACGCACCCTGCAACTGGGCCTCCGTCAACCCCACGCAGTCTGCGTGGCTGGACGTGACCACGCGCCCTGCTTCATCCAATAGCAGGAACACATCCTCACCGCTGGCCGAAAACAGCGCCCGCAAGGAGCGCTCTCCTTGAAACACGGCGGCCACCCTGTCCGGCTTGCCGCCTGCCCAGCGCAGGGTCAGGTAGCAGACGAGCACCTGCTGAGACTCGCCGTTCAACATGAAGTTGCTCAGCCGCCATACGCATCCGGCGGTCTGGGACTGTTCCGGATCAAACCAGTCGGACCGGGCCAGCATCTCCAGGCGGCCCCCCGTTTCACTGGAAAAGCCCAGCGTGCCGCCATTGCCGTAGACGCGAATCCGCATGTCGCCGATCGAATCTGAAATCAATCGCAGCCCGGGGTACACGCTGCGCATGAACGCGCGGTAATTCTCATAGTCCCCGTCATAGTCCGTATCGAGGTACTCGAACAGCGGCGTGTAACCCTTGATCGAGTCCAGCGTATCCCGCTGGGCCGTCAGCCGCTGCTCCACCCCCGCGCTTGCGCGCTGCAGCGCGGCGCAGGAAAGGCTCGTCGCCTTGTCCAGCATGGCAAAATAACTTTGGGCGATCAGTACCGCCGACAGCACCAACGCCGACGCCAGGATGCCCACGACGCCGCCCAGCAGCAGTTTCCTGCGAATGGAAATGCGATCAATGAAGCTGGAAAACCTGCCCGCATCGCGCGCGCTACTCCACTTGGCATCACCTCTGTGAAACCATCGCAACGGCGAGCGCCCCCTCAACGCTTCTGTTGAAGGTCAAACTGTTCCATGTATTGCGTTTCTTCGTCCGTATACTTGCGCAGGGTGTCGATGACCGCGCCGCCGTTCCACTTGCGGTCGCCGACATCGTCCGCCGTGCCCATCACGGTCACGTTGAGCTGCCGTCTGCGCGCCCGGACATGGTCCCAATCCACAAAATACACATGCGCAAACGCGCCGCCGTCCAACTCGCCGTCCTTGATGGTCAAGGTCTCGCTGCGTCCAAAAAAGGAGGAGCGCAAATGGCCATCGGTGTTCATCGAGGTAAAATCACCAGGTTCCTTTACATAGCGCCCATATCGCGCATGAATGGGACCCGGATGGCGGTACTGGTGTTCCTCGGCAAAATCGGGGATCAGCTTGCGCATGATATCCAGCAGGTCATGCTGCAAATATTCCAGATCGAAGCTGTCCAAGTCGTGGGAACACTCCTGGATGATGACGCTGCAGGTGGTATGATGCGAAGCCACACAGACCGTGCCGTTTCTGACGCCCGATGCGGCCACGATTTCTGACACCTCCTTGGTTACGTCATGGAATGTGGGAATCCAACCCTTCGATTGCAATTCCAGCTCCTTCTGAAACACCTTGAAATCCATCTAACCGCCACCCTTCATCCGTATGTTGATCGAATCATACCATAAATATGATCAAACATCAATAGTATTGTGACTATTTTGGTCATTTTTATCGGTTTATGATCATTCTAATCTTATTCTGTCGTGCCGAACGGCAACCGAAAAAAACTGTGCCGCGGATTTGACATCACGCAGGCACAGTGCCGTGGGTTATGGGACGCATCTTGCAAAAAGTCGGCAAAACCGATACAATGGAGCCATCATCCGGGTTGGAGGCATGTCTTCATGAGCGAAGAACAGATCCTGTCCCAAGAAAAGCAGGTGCGCCGCGCCGGTGACGTGGTCACGCGGCCATCCGGCCCGCACACGCCCTGCGTCCACGCACTGCTGGCGCACCTGCGGCGGGCTGGCTTTCCCGCGCCGGAGGCGCTGCCCTGGGCCGAACCGGGGCGCGAGGCGCTTCGATACATTGAGGGCGAACAGTGCACCCGCGCAAATGGAGCGACGAGGGCCTCGCAGGCGTGGGCAGGATGGTGGCGCGGCTGCATGCTGCGGCTGCGGACTTTGAATCCGCGCCAGGCGCGTCCTGGAACCCATGGTGCCTGCGCGAACTGGGCGCGCCAACCCTCATCAGCCATGGCGACATCGCGCCATGGAATGTGATCACCAACTGCGGGTTACCCATTGCGCTCATCGACTGGGAGTTCGCTGGACCCATCGATCCGCTGGTGGAGCTGGCGCGGGTCTGCTGGCTGTTTCCCCAGCTGTTTGACGATGAAATCGCGGCCATGCACGACCTGCCCGCCCCGTCGGTGCGGGCGCGCCAGGCGCGGCTGATCCTGGACGCCTACGGACTGCCAGGCGCGAAGCGCAAAGGATTCTTCGACCGCATCCTGGAAGTTGCCATCTGCGAGACCGCCCATGAGGCCATCGATCCGTGCATCAAGATGGACGACGAGGGGCCGCTGTGGGGCTTTGCCTGGCGCACGCGCAGCATCTACTGGCTCTGGCGGCACCGCGACCTGTTGCGCGAAGCCGTTGGCTAATCGCCCCTTGACAGACCGACCGTGTCGCGCATGACCACCGACACGCCCGTCAGCACCTTCAGCGGGTCACAGCTGAGCGAGCCGTTCATGACGCCGATCAGCAGGTGGCCCGCTGCCTGGCCGAGGTCCAAAAAGTTCTGGCGGATCGTCGTGAGGCCGATGGGCTGGCTGTGGCCCGCCCAATCGTCAAAGCCCATGATGGACACATCCTCCGGAATGCGCACGCCCGCTTCCTTGAGCCTTTGGATCACCTTGATCGCCAGCTTGTCGTTGCAGCCGACGAAGTTGACCTGGTCGTCGATGTCGTACCGGTCCATCTGCACATACGGCACCCCTGCCTCTCGGATGCGGCGATAGTTATGCGCTTTATATGCCATTTATTGTAACGGTATTCATAAGCGTTAAAGCGTGTTAGCAAATCACGAACAGGTTGTTCGGTGATCTATGACAGATCAACAGCCTCGCGGCTATCTGTCCGCGAGGCTGACTTAATAGATGGGGATCGAGGCGTTGACCGCTTCCGCCCTGCGCGAGGGACTACCCCGATCCCAGCGCCCCCATCCGCTCGGCCTCCTGTCGCAGCGCCAGCATCCGGCGGTTGCCGTCGCCGATCTCCACGCCCGCGTCGATCACGCGCTTGCAGCGCCGCATCACCATGAGCGCCCGCTGATAGGTGGCCTCTCCGATCGGGCAAAATGGCGCCTCTTCGATGACCTCGCTCGCCAGCAGTCGCGCAAGCTGGTAGTCGATGTCGTTGGTGTACAGGATCCCGGCGATGAACGGCGTGTTTTGCTTTTGCAGCGCGCGGTACACCGGTATGCCCGTACCCGAGGCTGAGAGCACGAACACTTCCGGCGCGCCCGATGGCCTCGGCAGTTCGATGCTGCCGAAGCATGGATCATAGAACCCGGCGTCGATGTCGTAGAGCTCGCGAATGGCGTCCTCCTTGAACACCTGACCGGGCGGGCCATATCGCTGGATGGTCTCGCCCTTGACGCACAGCACCTTGTCAGAAATCTTCTGGGCCAGATCGATCTCATGCAGCGACAGGATCACGGTGATCCCCTTGTCTTTGGCCATGGCGCGCAGGATCGACAACAGTTCCAGCTTGTGACGGATGTCCAGGAACGAAGTCGGCTCGTCGAGGATCAGGATCTCGGGCTGCTGACAGATCGCGCGGGCCAGCAGCACCCGCTGGCGCTGGCCGTCGCTGATGGCGCCAAATGCGCGGTCCGACAGTTCCAGCGCGTGCACGGTCTCAAGCGCGGCCCGGACCGCGCGTTCGTCCGCGTCCGAGAGGATGCCCAGCCTGCCGGTATACGGATAGCGTCCGGAGGCGGCCACGTCCCAGCAGCTCATCAGTTCCGGGTTCACGCGCTCGGTCAGCATCACCGCCATCTGCCGCGCAAGCGCGCGGTGCGGAAGCTTGTGCAGGTCCTGCCGCCCCAGATACACCGTGCCTGCGATGGCCTGCAAGTGGCGCGTGATGCTCTTGAGGATGGTGGACTTGCCCGAGCCATTCGGCCCGATCAGCGTCACAATCTCGCCCCGCTCTATGCCGATACTGATGTCCCTGATCAGCGCCTCGCCATCGTAGCCCACCGTCAGCGCGTCGGTCTCAATGAAATACCCCGCCATCACACAGCCCCCTTCTGCTTTCTCAGCATCATGAAGATCGCGACCGGCGCGCCAAAGATCGAGGTGACGGCGGAGATGCTCAGCGCCATGTTCTGTGCCTTGAACGGACACGCGCGCAACCCGTCCTGCTTCATGATCCGAAGCAACACCGTGCACAGCAAGCTCTTGCCCACCGATGGGTCGGCGCCCATCGGCATGATTCTCTTTCCCTTCATTCGATCTGCCTCCGTATCTCCCCGCATTCGTACCTACGCCATCCCGAAAAAACAAAAGGATGTGTCGAACCCTTCGGTTCAATACATCCCGCACACAGCCAAAACACCGGCAACGCCGCACAGCAAAGGGACATATCGCTTCTTTGGTCCGAAGAAGAAGATATGATTCGCAGGCAGGTCTCCTGACTTTGGCGTGTCGCGCGTCCCCGCCTTCCCGACTTTCGCCAGTGGCTTGTTGGGGAAACGCACACCATCACAGCAGCGGTCCTGTCGGGGATTTCCACCCCGTTCCCTTTTCACCGCGCGTCCCATCGGAAAGCGCGACACCTGTGAACTTCCTGGTATTCAGTTTTGCCTTGAGCAGCCGAGTTGATCATCGGCTGCCTAAAAGTATACCACAGCCTGCCGCATCCTGGCAAGCCCTCACTGCGCTGCGCCACACCTTCCGCGCGAGTGCCGCCGACTTACGGCGCGTCATCCTGAGCGCCAGCGAAGGACCTCACCCATGTGAACGTGCGCACTTCCCTTATATTTTGCATGATTTAACGACTGTCTCGACATGATTCTTAGAATTATCATGACTGGTCCAATTGACAACACTCGAAAAATAAGTATAATTATGTAATGAAACGTATCGTTAGAATGCTGAGATTATTTCTCTACTTGGGGCGACAAAGGCGCAAATAAATAGTGCCTGCTATACCAGATTAATTGATGGAGGAAACTGATGAAGTATAATTCACTTGGAAAAACAGGTATATCAGTTTCGGAGATCGGCCTCGGCTGTGCGAGCATTTGGGGAATGAATTCCTTTAGCGAAAAGAAAGCAATCGACATATTTCTGAAAGCCGTCGAAAATGGCGTGACACTATTTGACACGGGCCACAACTATTCAGGCGGCAACGCAGAGATCCGGCTTGGACGCGCCATTAAACAACTCAACTCTCGAAAAGACCTAGTACTTACATCCAAATGTGGCACGAGGACCACTGGAAGCGGTCATTCATATAAAGATTTTTCTCCCGAGTGGATCCGAGAGAGCTGCATGCTAAGTCTTGAGCGGATTGGCGTAGATTATCTCGATCTGTTCATGCTGCACAGTCCGCAAATAAAAAACTTAACAGATGAGGCGATGACTACTCTTTATGATTTGAAGGCGGAGGGGCTCATTCGTGCAATCGGACTCAGTAACTCTGTTTCGAACGTACTACAACGAGTAGAACTGAAATCAGAATTCGATTTTGTACTCTTGAATTACAGCATCATGAATAGAGAGATTGAGTCTTGTATTGCAAAACTTTATGAGAAAGGTGTCGGCATTCTTGCCGGCGGCGTTCTCGCACACGGGCTTTATACCAAAAAAATCTTTCAGATCACTGCACCTCGTGATCTATGGTATCTGATTCGAGCCGTAGTCAGGTTCCGTAACCAGCTCATCAATAGCTTTTCATATCACTTCATCGATAATGTACCCTGCATGTCTGGTGCTCAAATCGCGCTTCGTTATGTGCTAGATAATCCAAAAGTCAGTTCCGCAATTTTCGGAACCGCAAGCATCGCCCACCTGGAGGAAAATCTTACAGCACAAGATCTTAGAATCCCAGAGGATGTGATGAATCGGATTCACGCGATCGGAAACCAAAGCGACCAGGAGGAGAAACCGAAATGAAGAAACAAGTATCGGTACGTACTATTGCTATAACCATGGGCGTTGTATGCGTACTCCTTGCTTTGCCGCTAATCCTGATTACGTGGTATACCCAACCCTTCGCAGACGATTATAACTACAGCATGCTCACTGCCGATGCATGGTTGCGTACTGGCGATGCTTGTGCAGTACTACAAGCTGCGTTTAAACAGGTGAGTACGTCATATCAGACTTGGCAAGGGACTTATGCGTCTGTTTTCTTTATGAGTCTCCAACCTGGCATCTTTGGTGGTGATTGGTATTGTGTCAGCGGTATATCATTGATTTTACTATTCTTGGGAGCAAACCTATACTTTTTTCGACAAGTGTTGACAAAACTCTTGAGAGCGACTTGGTGCGAAACTGTATCAGTAGCTTCAGCATTGACTATCGTCGCAATCCTGTATATCCATGATGCGGGCGAAGGATTCTATTGGTTTAATGGGGCGATTTATTATACCGGCTTTTACTCTTTTATGCTGGTGTTTTTCGGAATAATAACCTCCATGGTAGTTAAAAGGCATGTCAATCCCTCGAGTATGCTCGGCGCTATTCTACTGGCATTTATCATCGGTGGCGGAAACTACTCAATCGCTTTGATTTCGTCAGTTGTGTTGTTACTCATTACAGTGGCAGCTTTTATTCGGAAAAGTGATCTGCGCATTGCCTTGGCGATGTTGTTACTATTTCTCATTATTGGGTTCCTTATTAGCGCCTTGGCACCGGGCAATGCCAAACGCTTTAGTGTGGTCGAACGGAAAATCGGCACCGGTCTTGACCCCGCGAGAGCAATTCTGCTCTCCTTTGCTGTCGGTGGATACATATTAGCATCGGCACTCAATTTTCCAACCATTATTGTCCTACTATTTATCACGCCATTCCTTTATACCGCAGCGACGCGCTCAACATGGACGTTCCGACAACCGATTCCTGTTATCGCTTTGATGTTTTGCGTGTACTGTACAGAGGCGACGCCCCCACTGTTCGCGATGGGAATCCATATTGCCGATAGACTTCAAAACATTATATACTTCACTTCGTATCTTTTCATGATGTTTTCCATTTACTATATTCTTGGTTGGGTCCAGCGCAGTTTTCATCCTATGCACGATCGTCATAACTTGTTTTCGCTCTTTATAGAGGTCGTTAATAGGCGACGAACAGTGTTTTTCATTGCAACGTGTGCGGTTTTCATCATCGCCTGTATTGGCGTGTGTCGCGTTGGTCAGGACGACAGTGGCTCATTGCGTATTTCCTATCTGCCATCTAGCGTGGAGGCAACGCTAGACATCCTATCTGGCAAAGCTGCTAACTATCGTCGAGAGACTCGTGATCGATTGAAGGTAATTGCCCAAGCAGAAGTGGGGCAAGATCTCGTTGTACCAAAACACAGAGACAAAATGCCGCTTATATCTTATGAGGACATCACGGATGATCCCCGCGATTGGAAAAACAAGCTCATGGCACAGTACTATTCGTTGAAAAGCATTCGTACGGAATAGTACTCTCCAAAACGCACAAAGAGCCTGGGTGTTGTATTGATAGAATGGACTTGTTCTTTTCGTCAAGCCCAGAGCTTCGTATGGCACACCTTTAAGCCCACGCCTCGTCATCCGGCGACTTATGAAGATGACATGGCGGGGACGAAGTGGCTTTCCGTCGTTTGCCCTGGCATGCGCGCTTTCACAGGTTGACCCTCCCCCATGAATTGTGTATAATTGTTATGCGTCTGTTAGGGATGGAGGGGATGGTTTCATGGGTGCTCAAAATGGGGCCAGGTTGTGCAGGGCGGAACACAGTCAGGTGCGGATCGAAGGCGGGTTTTGGGGCGAGCGGCTGGAGCGCATCCATGGCGTCACCGTGCGCGATGTGCTCGGCAAATTTGAGCGCGACCATGGCGACGGCCTGATGAAGAATTATGAATGGGTCGCGGAGGGCAGGCCGGGTAAACACATCGGTCCGCCCTGGTACGATGGCCTGATCTGCGAGACGATCCGCGGCATTTCTGACATCATCGCGCACAGCTACGACGCCGAACTGGACGAAAAACTGGACGGGTACGTGGAAAAGATCGCGGCGGCCCAGGCCGTGGACCCCGATGGCTATATCAACACCTACGGCAGCCTGATCTGCCCCGACAAGCGCTGGGGCGAGCGGGGCGGCAGCCTGCTCTGGCAGCATGAGCTCTACAACATCGGCTGTCTCACGGAGGCGGGCGTCCATCATTATCGGGCCACGGGCAAAACCCGCCTGCTGCAGTGCGCAGTCAAGGCGGCCAACTGCCTGTGCGGCGCGATGGGCGACGGCAAAAAAAACATCGTGCCCGCGCATTCTCTGGCGGAAGAGGCGTTCATCAAACTGCATGACCTGCTGCTGGCCGATCCGGCACTGGCTTTGTCACTGGACGCAAAGCCCCGCGCGTATCTGGCGCTGGTCAAGTATTGGATGGATCACCGGGGTGTGCATGCCGACCGTGCGTCCTTTCCGCACTACATGGGCGAATATGCGCAGGACCACAGGCCGGTGCTCGAGCAGACGGAGGCCGTGGGACACGCGGTCCGCGCGGCGCTGATGTACACGGGCCTAGCCGCGCTGGGCATCCGGGACGACGCGAAATACCTCGAAGCGGCCAAGCGCCTCTGGGACAACATCGTCCAGACCAAGCTGCACATCAGCGGCGGCATTGGCGCGGTGCACAACGAAGAACGGTTCGGCTATCAGTACGACCTGCCCAACGACGCGTACCTGGAGACCTGCGCGGCGGTCGCGCTGTGCTTTTTCGCGGGCGAAATGCATCGCGGCTACGGCGACGCGGGCTACATGGACGTGTTTGAGCGCGCGCTGTACAACTGTGTGCTGCCCGGGCTTTCGCTGGACGGCACCCGGTATTTCTACGAAAACCCACTGATCTCGGACGGCAGCGTTGAGCGCTGGGACTGGCACGACTGCCCGTGCTGCCCGCCGATGTTCCTGAAGCTGATGGGCGCGCTGCCCGATTATGTGTATTCTACGGACCCGGACGGCCTGTACGTCAACCTGTTTATCGGCAGCACCTTTCGCGGCCAAGTGCATGGCAGGCAGGTGACCTTGCAGCAGGCGGATTGCCAGGCGCCCTGGTCCGGAACCAGCAAGATCACGCTCCGCATGGACGCGCCTGCACGGTTCGCGCTCCGCATCCGTGTGCCCGAATGGGCAATCGGCATGCGATTGGATGTCGCGGGCCAGCGCATGGACGCGCCCGTGTCAAGGGGCTACATGGTCCTTGACCGGCTGTGGCAGGACGGCGATGCGGTCTGCGTGACCATGGAAATGCCCGCGGTGCGGATCGAGGCGCACCCCTATGTGCAGGCGGATCGAGGCCGCGTCGCGCTGATGCGCGGGCCGCTGTTGTACTGCCTGGAGGCGCAGGACAACGCAGGCGAAGTTGACTCGGTACTGACGTGCGAACCGCTCAACGTCACCGAGTCCGCACTGTTTGGCGGATGCAAGGTGATCGAGGGCAGCACCACATCCGGCCGCTTCCTCGCCATCCCCTATTGTTTCTGGGCCAACCGCGAAAAGGGCAAGATGGCGGTCTGGCTGCGCCAGCTGGGCCTCAGCGAGGAGGGGTTCAGCGCCCGATACAACACGGCCGGCGTCTATGCCGCCCACGCGGCCACGGGCGCTCCGGACGCGCGCGGTTGGGAAAACCGGCTCTACCGCGTGTACTCGCCCCAACGCGCCACCCTGTGAGGCGGCACCAAGGCCGATCGGCGATGCCGCGCTTACGCCGCTGTCGCTGGGTCCTCCGCCGGGTTCTCATAGACCAGATAGCGGCTGAGCACATACCCGCTCGACTTGCCGACCGTCACATAACTCCAGTCGCCATAGAACTTCACCACGGCCAGCTTCGTGCCGTCTTTGACCTTGACGACCACCGACGCGCGGGTGGACTGCGCCCTTCTCAGCGACAGTCCGCCGCGGATGTTGGCGCGCGCGAAGGGCAGCGGCTTTGCGCCGTCCGCGAACAGCAACCCTTGCAGTTCTTCGTCCGCAACGCCGTTGACTTTCAGGCCGTACGCCCGCTGGGCATTGCCCACAGCGAGCTTGGTGCGCTCATCAAACGTGGTGCTGACGGGCGCGGTGGTGTAGTGGAAATCCAGCAACCGCTGTTTCAGCGCCTTGACCGACAGGCCCGCCGCGCCTTGCTTCAGCGCGCGATAGTGGCCGATGCAGTCCGGATTGGTCTTGTTCTGCGTGATGATCTCCTGCCATTGGGGCGTCGCCCTGCCGTCGGCCAGCAGGCCGGTCGAGGGATTGATCGCCAGATAGCGCAATTGGAACCGTTCCAGCGCCAGCTGTGTGTCCTCGCCGAACTTGCCGTTGACCGTGCCGCCATAGTAGCCCAGATAGCGCAGCGAAGTCTGCATTGCCTTGGTGCGGGGCCCCACTATGCCCAGCGAAAGCGTCGGCACCTCGGCCGGACCGGGCTTGGGCGTGGGTGTGAGGGTCGGTTCAAAACCCGGCAGCGAGCCGTTGGAATTCGGCTTTGGCAGCGTGGCCTTGATGGTCCTGACCGCCTTGATGGGGCCTGGGGCCGCCTTGTCGTCGATCACAACCAAGGTGCCCGGCGCGCAGTTGTAGGCGATCCATTGCGCGTCCAGCGGCGTCATCCGAACGCAGCCATGGGACGCCTTGCTGCCGAGCAGGTTCCAGGTATCGCGCTTGAGCGCGCTGGTGGCCGCGCGGCTGTAGAGGATCGAATGGAACAAATAGCTGCCCGTGATGCGCGTCGCATAGTGTCCGTAGGTAGAACCGCCCGCGCTGAAGGCATACCAGTTCCTGCGCTCATCGCTGCGGGCCTTGGGCATCCGAAACCGTCCCTTGATGGTGGGCGAGGACGGCAAACCGGTGCTGCAGATCATCTGGCGAACACAGGAATCATCCGCGGTGCTCATCACCGACACAATCTGACCGACCCTGCTGACATGGATCCAGTAGGGCATCGGGTTCTCATCAAACGCCAGCGCCTGATCCGGCGTCACAGCGCAAACGCCCAGCGCCAAAACAGCGCACAGCAGCGCACAAACCGACTTCAGTCCCCAGGACCTCTTCATGGTCATCTCCTCCTCAACTCCACCCGCACGAACGCAACAGCTCCGCTTGGCAACATTTTCCATTCACATTCTATCACATGCCCTCCAAAGAGGCAACAAACCACCCCCACCTTTAACAGGACGCCAACATCAAAGTCATAAATAATCAATCAAAACAACTTGACATCCACACCACACAATGGTATAATACCTAACTGTCGGGCAGCGAATACGCCCCAAATCAAGCACCATTAGCTCAGTTGGTAGAGCACCTGACTCTTAATCAGGGTGTCCAGGGTTCGAGTCCCTGATGGTGTACCAAATAGGCAGAAACCATTGGAATTGTTGGATTCCAATGGTTTTTTGCTATCAAAAGCCAGAGG
>JAVBTW010000121.1:0-9440 GCA_031555975.1 Eubacteriales bacterium | reverse complement strand
CGCGGACGACTACATGGGCAAGACCATCCGCTACGAGGGCGTGTTCGACCAGTATCCCTACACCGAGGCGGGCGACCTGTTCCGTTCGGTGATCCGCTACGGCCCGGGCTGCTGCGGAAACGACGGCAACGTGGGGTTCGAGGTGGTCTGGGACAAGGAGTACCCCGGCCAGGGCGACTGGGTTCGGGCCGAGGGTGCGCTGGAGAGATACCAGGAGAACGAGCAAACCTACCTGCGCCTGCGCTTGGATAAGCTGGACGTGCTGCCCACGCGGGGCAATGAAACCGTAAGCCAATAAACGAAAAATCAGGCCGACGAGCGCATACAGCTTCGTTGGCCTGATTGCCCATGACGGCGATGGCGGTGCCCGGCGCACAGCCCGTCGCCGCGGTATAGCTCCTCATGGCCGACATGCTCGAAGTGGCCGTCGTTGCCCTTGATATAGAGGCAGTCGCCGGGGAGCAGATTGGCCTCGTTGGGCGCTTTGATGATGGACTGAGTGAAGGACCGTGGCACATCGCCACGGTCCTTCACTTTATGTTCAGGGGTCCATTGAACCCCAGTGAGATCATCAGCATCGCGGCTCTGCACCGCGTCTGACGTCTTGTCACCTTGCTTAGGCGACTACGAAATCCTTCAGAGCGGTCTTCAGACGCTCGTTCTCGGTTTCGCTCACAAGCTCGATCGGCCTGCTGAGGTCCATGGAGAAGATGCCCAGGATCGACTTCGCATCCACGACGTAGCGATCGTGTACCAAGGACAGGTCCTCGCCGAACTGAGAAGTGATATCGACGAACTTCTTGATTTCGTTGGGGTTCTTGAGTTTCAGTGTGAGCTTCATGACAAATCCCTCCTTTTTTGGGTCAGACGCTCTGCCGGTGCGTCCTTCGCTCCGACACTGTTAGTATACGTCCTCCGTGTTGTAAAACGATTTCGGAGAGGTTATGTCGGTGCGCCTTTTTGTAAACGATAGATTGAGTTCGGATGTAGTTTTGAATTTTGGCATGGGATGGCAGAAAAATGGCTCAGTTGCGTTCAAATGGAGGCGTCGCATGCGCATGCGCACAAGTTGTGGCGGTGATCGACTAGCGCTTGCACTTTACATTTGATTCCTGTATTATAAGGAACAGACCCATTCGGTACGTACTGGAGGACACCCCTTTGCCAATCAATCAGACAAACATTCGCAACTTCTGCATCATCGCCCACATCGACCATGGCAAGAGCACACTGGCCGACCAGTTGCTGCTTTCGACGGGCGTCATGGCCCAGCGCGACATGCATGCCCAGGTGCTGGACAGCATGGAGCTGGAGCGCGAGCGCGGCATCACCATCAAATCCAAGGCCGTACGCATGCCCTACGAGCTGGACGGCGTGATGTATGAGTTGAATCTGATCGACACGCCCGGCCATGTGGACTTCACTTATGAGGTGAGCCGCGCGCTGGCCGCTTGCGAGGGCGCGATTCTGGTTGTGGACGCCAGTCAGGGCATCGAGGCGCAGACGCTCGCCAATGTCTATATGGCGCTGGATCACAACCTGGAAATCCTGCCCGTCATCAACAAGATTGACCTGCCATCCGCCCAGCCGGAGGTGGTCAAACACGAGATCGAGGACGAGATCGGCCTGGACACAGAAGGCTGTCCGCTGGTTTCCGCAAAACAGGGGATCGGCATTGAGGATGTGCTGCGTCAGGTCGTCAAGGCCGTGCCGCCACCGAAGGGCGACCCGGACGAAGCGCTTCAGGCGCTGATCTTTGACAGTTACTACGACAATTACCGCGGCGCGATCTCCTCGGTGCGGGTCATGGAAGGCACGGTCAAGGTGGGCGACCGCATACGAATGATGGCCAGCGGGCGCGAGTTTGACGTGACGGAACTGGGTGCGTTCTTGCCCGGCGGCTATAGCCCTCAGAAGCAGTTGTCCGCAGGCGAGGTCGGGTACATCGCAGCGTCCATCAAGGACATCGCGGATATCCATGTGGGTGATACCATCACCGGCGCGGAGCGGCCTGCAAAGACCCCGCTGCCTGGATATAAAAAGGCGCAGCCCATGGTCTATTGCGGCATCTACACGGCCGATGGCGCCGATTATGAGGACCTGCGCGACGCGCTAGAGCGGCTTCGGCTGAACGACGCTGCGCTGCAGTTCGACCCGGAGACCTCCGTGGCGCTGGGTTACGGGTTCCGCTGTGGGTTCTTGGGGCTGCTGCACATGGAGATCATTCAGGAGCGGCTGGAGCGCGAGTTCGACTTGGACCTGGTCACCACCGCCCCAAGCGTCGTCTACAATGTCGTCAAGACAGACGGCGAGCGGCTGACCATCGACAACCCAACCAACCTGCCGCCCGTGCAGGAGATCGACTACATGGAAGAGCCGTTTGTGGCGGCGCAGATCATCACGCCGCAGGAATACGTGGGCGCGATCATGGAGCTGTGCCAGGACAAGCGCGGCGTGTTCAAGGACATGAAGTACATTGAGGGCGGACGCGTTCTGATCCACTACACGTTGCCGCTCAACGAGGTCATCTATGATTTCTTTGATCAACTCAAGAGCCGAACGCGTGGCTATGCGTCGTTCGATTATGAACTGAAGGAGTACGAACAGAGCGACCTGGTGCGGCTGGACATGTTGCTGAACGGCGACACCTGCGACGCGCTGTCGATCATCGTGCACCGCGATCGGGCCTATGCGCGTGGACGGTCCATCGCGGAGAAATTAAAGGAAGCGATTCCGCGCCAGATGTTCGAGATTCCGATCCAAGCGGCCATCGGCGGCAAGGTCATCGCCCGCGAGACGGTCAAGGCGCTGCGCAAGGATGTGCTGGCCAAGTGTTACGGCGGCGATATCACGCGCAAAAAGAAGCTGCTCGAAAAGCAGAAAGAAGGCAAGAAGCGAATGCGTCAGGTCGGGAGCGTTGAAGTCCCGAGCGAGGCATTCATGGCCGTCCTCAAGATGGATTGACGGCCATGCGCCGCTTCGCGGTGTTCTGGTGCGGCCGAAGGACCTCTCCCGCTTGTGTGGACGTTCCGGTTGGTGGGACGTCGCTTCAGAGCGGAGAGGTCCTTCGCTTCGCTCGGATGCCGCCTTGGTTGGTTTTGTATGGTTGGAGGTGTATCCGCGTGAGTCCCATTGCCCTGTACATGCACATCCCTTTCTGTGTCCGCAAGTGCGCATACTGCGATTTTACTTCGTACGCCGGTGCGATGGACAGGTTGCCCGCGTATTTGGTTCGATTGGAGACAGAGATAGAGGAAGCAAGCGCTTGGCCCTTGGGACGTCATGCAGGGGCTGGCCGTGAGTTAGGTCCCAAGGCCCGCCCGGTCTCCACCCTTTACATTGGCGGCGGCACACCGTCGTTGCTGTCCGGCCAGCAGATTCAGCAACTGCTAGACGCGGTGCGCGCGCATTTCGACCTCCTCCCGGATGCGGAAATCAGCATGGAGGCCAACCCGGGTACCATCGACGGGTCCAAGCTGCTGGCTTACCGGCAAGCCGGGATCAATCGGCTTTCATTTGGTGCGCAGGCCATGCAGCCGCGCCTCCTGCAAACGCTGGGCCGCATCCACGCTTGGTCGGATGCGGAATCCGGTGTGTGCATGGCGCGGAGCGCGGGCTTTAAAAACCTGAACATCGACCTGATGTACGCGTTGCCCGGACAGACGATCGGCGATTGGCGCGACACCCTAGCAGCAGCCATCGCCCTCAAACCGGAGCACATCTCAGCATACAGCCTCATACTGGAAGAAGGCACACCGCTCACCGGTCGGGTGGAGCGCGGCGAGCTGGCCGAACCCACTGAGGACACGTGCGTGGCGATGCAGCGTCTTGCGACGCGCATGCTGTCAGACGCGGGCCTGTTGCGGTACGAGATCAGCAACTATGCGAAACCGGGTTTCGAGTGCCGCCACAACATCGCCTACTGGACGCGCCGGGAATACCTGGGCATGGGCGCGGCGGCGCACTCGCTGATGGGCGGCGCGCGGTTCAGCAATACGGACGAACTGGACTATGCGCGGAGCGGGCACATCGCGCTGTCCGAGCGCGACGCCTTCGAGGAGCGGATCATGCTCGGGACGCGGATGGTGCGCGGCACATCCTGCGAGGGCATCGACCCGGCGGCCATTGCCCGATTGAAGGGATTTATCCGCACCGATGGGCGGCGCGTCTGGTTGACGGAGCGGGGGATGGAAGTGCAAAACCAGGTGGTTGTCAAACTGATCACGTAGGCAGCGCCGATCCGGGCCTTGACCAGTGGGTTTGGATCAGCACGAACGCGAAGCGGTGCGGCTGTCATGACGTCGCATGAACAATTATGGACATACTATGAACAATTGCCGCGTCTCCAAAAATTTTCACGATGGGCTATTGACAAACGATATGGGAAGTGCTAATCTATCCCCAGTGCTTAGCACTCAACGACATCGAGTGCTAACAGGGCCGAAGGGAGGGCGAACGGATGAAGTTGGACGATCGGAAGTGGATGATTCTGCAGGCGATTATTGACGACTACATCATGACCGCCGTACCGGTCGGATCCCGTACGCTGAGCCGGAAGGAAGGCATGGGCGTGAGCCCGGCCACCATCCGCAATGAGATGTCGGACCTGGAGGAGCTGGGGTACCTGGATCAGCCACACACATCGGCGGGACGCATCCCGTCCATGAAGGCTTACCGGCTGTATGTGGACCAGATCTTGAGGGGTAGCCCGCTTTCACAGCAAGAGACCGCGCGGATTCAAACGCACCTAAACCAGCGCACGGCGCAGATCGAGCAAGTGATTCGCAGGGCGGCTCAAGCGCTGTCGGACATGACGCAGTACACCGCATTGGTGGTGGCGCCACAGATGCACACCATGCGCATTGTGCGTGTGCAGATTGTGCAGGTCTCGCCGCAAAGCGCGCTGCTGGTGGTGGTGACGGATGCGGGTCTGGTGAAAGACAGTGTGATTCGAATTCCGGAAGGCATGGAATCAGACCATCTATACAGCATCTCACAGATGCTCACCGAGCAGTTGACGGGGCTGACGCTGCAGGAGATGCGCCAGAAGTTCAGCGAGATTTTCAAAAACCTGAAGGAACACAGGCGGCTGTTGGCCGGGGTTTTGGACGCGATGGAGTTCCGCATGGCGGAGTCGGAAACGGGCGAGATGGTGATCGACGGCGGGGTAAACCTGCTTCATTATCCTGAGTACGCCGACGTGGAAAAAGCCAGAAACTTTCTCAGCGTGCTGCAGGCAAAGGACAAACTGTACCCGCTGCTCCGCAAGGCGGGTGGCGTGGAGTTCTCCATCCGGATCGGACCGGAGAACGACATCCCGGAACTCAGTGAGTGTTCACTGGTCACGGCAACCTACAAGATGCAAAATGACGTGCATGGCACACTTGGGATCATCGGACCGACCCGAATGAACTACGGTCGTGTGATCTCGGTGCTGGATTACATCAGCAAGGCGATGAGTGACTTATTAAGTGGAGAGAATTGAGGAGAAGACGACTGATGAACGAAAACGACCAGAACCTCGATCCGTGCGAGGTCGAACAGCCCACAAATCCCATCACGGACGATCCCGAGAACTGGGAGGAGCCCACGCAGGCGCAGTGGCGAGAGGCGCTGGAGACTGCGGTCAAGCAGCGCGAGGAATATTTGGGCCTGGCCCAGCGCGGCGCGGCGGAGTTCGCAAACTACAAAAAGCGCACCGAATCCACCCGGATCGAGGCCATCGACGACGGTGTGCGCGACGCGCTGACCCAACTGCTGCCCACCATCGACAACTTTGAGCGCGCCATTCGGGCGGCCAAAGAGCACGGCGAAACCGGCCCGCTGCTGGAAGGCGTGGAGATGACGCAAAAGATCATGCTGGAAGCCTGTCAGAAGTTGGGCCTGGAGGAAGTGCCCGCCGAAGGCCGGATGTTTGATCCGGAACTGCACAACGCGGTGATGCGGGCGGACGAGGGCGAGCCCGGGATGATCCTGGAAGTATTCCAAAAGGGCTATCAGGTGCGAGGAAAGATCATCCGCTACCCGATGGTGAAGGTTGCTGCCGAATAGCATCGCAGGCAGAGGATCGCCCACCGGATTTGACCAAACCAACCCGGCGCCAAGCGCCGTTGGATAACCATTTTTCAAACATCAATATACATTATGTGGAGGACAACAATTATGGCTAAGATTATCGGCATCGACCTTGGAACCACCAACTCTTGCGTTGCGGTGATGGAGGGCAACGAGCCCACCGTCATCCCCAATCCGGAAGGCGCGCGCACAACCCCTTCAGTCGTTGCTTTTGCAAAGAACGGCGAACGGTTGGTCGGCACTGTCGCCAAGCGCCAGTCTGTCACCAATCCGGACCGCACCGTGATGTCCATCAAGCGTGAAATGGGCACCGATTTCCGCGTGAATATCGATGGCAAGGCGTACACCCCGCAGGAAGTTTCCGCGATGATCTTGCAGAAGCTGAAGAGCGATGCGGAGGCCTATCTGGGAAGCCCGGTGTCCCAGGCCGTCATCACCGTGCCCGCCTACTTCTCTGACGCCCAGCGCCAGGCGACCAAGGACGCCGGCCGCATCGCCGGCCTTGAAGTGTTGCGCATCATCAACGAGCCCACCGCGGCGGCGCTCGCATACGGCCTCGACAAGGAAGAGGCCCACAAGATTCTGGTTTACGATCTGGGCGGCGGCACGTTCGACGTATCGCTGATGGAGATCGGCGACGGCGTGTTTGAAGTGCTGGCCACCGCGGGCAACAACCGCTTGGGCGGCGACGACTTTGATCAGCGCGTCATCGATTACGTGGCAGAGGAGTTTAAGCGCGAAAACGGCATTGACCTGCGCCAGGACAAGATGGCGCTGCAGCGCCTGAAGGAAGCCGCCGAAAAGGCGAAAATTGAGCTTTCCGGTGTGATGACCACCAACATCAACCTGCCGTTCATTACGGCGGACGCAGCCGGCCCCAAGCACCTGGATGTGACGCTCAGCCGCGCCAAGTTCAATGAGCTGACTGCAGATCTGGTCGAAAAGACCATCACCCCCCTGAACCAGTGCCTGCGCGATGCCGGACTCTCGTCACAGCAGATTGACAAGGTGATCCTGGTCGGCGGCAGCACCCGCATCCCGGCGGTACAGGACGCCGTGCAGCGCATCACCGGCAAGGAACCCTACAAGGGGATTAACCCGGACGAGTGCGTGGCCATCGGCGCCGCGATCCAGGCAGGCGTACTGGGCGGCGACGTGAAGGACGTGCTGCTGCTGGACGTGACGCCCCTGTCGCTGGGCATCGAGACCATGGGCGGCGTGTTCACCCGCCTGATCGACCGCAACACCACCATCCCCACCAAAAAAAGCCAGGTGTTCTCCACCGCTGCGGACGGCCAGACTGCCGTGGATGTGCATGTACTGCAGGGCGAGCGCGAAATGGCCGCCTACAACAAGACCTTGGGCAGGTTCCAGCTGACGGGCATTGCGCCGTCGCCGCGCGGTGTGCCGCAGATCGAGGTCACGTTCGACATCGACGCCAACGGCATCGTGCACGTGTCCGCCAAGGATCTGGGCACCGGCAATGAGCAGAAGATCACCATCACCAGTTCCTCCAACCTGTCTGAGGCCGACATCAAGAAGGCCATGGAAGAGGCCGAGCGGTTTGCGGCAGAGGACAAGGCGAAGAAGGAAGAGGTAGAGACGTTCAACCATGCAGACACCTTGATCTATCAGACCGAAAAGACCGTCAAGGAGCTGGAAGGCAAGCTCGATCCCGCCGACAAGGCCAAGATCGAGGACGAACTTGCGGCTTTCAAGAAGCTGCGCGAGGGCAACAATGCGGAAGCCATCAAGGCCGAGACCGAGCGGTTCAGCCAGATGAGCTATGAAATCTTCGGCAAGGTCTACAGCCAGGCGGGCGCAGCCCAGCCCGGCGCGGAGGGGACCACCGTGAACGACGACGGCACCGTCGAAGGCGGTTTCACAGACGAGCAATAACCGTTGAGAGGACAGAGCGGGGGGCGGGCGAAACAGCGCCTCGCCCCTGCGGCATGAACATCTGTAGGGGCGGGCCTCAGGTCCGCCCGCACCTTCGTTTAAGGAAGTGACGAACACTTGGCCAACAAGCGAGACTATTACGAAGTGCTGGGCGTCAAGAAGGATGCCAGTGACGCGGATCTGAAAAAAGCGTACCGCAACCTCGCCAAAAAACTACATCCCGATGTGAACCCGGGCGACAAGCAGGCCGAGGAAAAGTTCAAGGAGCTGAACGAGGCTTACGAAGTGCTGTCCGATGCGCAGCAGCGCGCGCGCTACGACCAATTTGGCCATGAGCAGCCCGGACAGGGCGGCTTCGGCGGCGGCGCGGGCGGTTTCAACGGTGATTTCAGTGGTTTTGGCGGTGGCGGTTTTGATGATATCTTCAGCGCGTTCTTTGGGGGTGGCGCTGCTGGCGGCGCACGGCGGCACGGTCCGGCGCGTGGCGCGGATCTGCGCGCGGACATCACCATCGAATTTGAAGAGGCGGCCAAAGGCTGCCAAAAGGACATCAACCTGACCCGAGACGAGGAATGCGACAAGTGTCATGGCACCGGCGCGAAGGAAGGGACACAACCGCAGACCTGCCCTACCTGCGGCGGCACGGGCCAGGTGTCGGTCGTTCAGAACACGCCGTTTGGCCGCATCCAGAATGTGCGTACCTGCGACACCTGTCGGGGCGAAGGCAAGATCGTGAAAGAGCCTTGCACCAAGTGTAACGGCCGCGGAAAGGTGCGCACAACCAAGCGGCGCACCATCAAGATCCCCGCGGGCATCGACAATGAACAGGTGATCCGGATCGGCGGCCAGGGCCAGCCGGGTGAAAGGGGCGGCCCTGCGGGTGATTTGCAGGTCGTGGTGCACGTGAAGCCGCACAAGCTGTTCACGCGAAAGGGATTTGACCTGTACTGCACCATTCCCATCAGCTTTACCCACGCCGCGCTCGGCGGCGAGGTGGACGTGCCGACCCTCGACATGCCCGTCAAGCAGAATGTGGCGGAGGGCACACAACCCGGCACGGTCATCCGCGTCAAGGGCCAGGGCATACAAAACCTGCGCGGCTCCGGCAAGGGTGACATGTTTGTGGAGTTGAACGTGGAAGTGCCGAGGAAGCTGTCCGACAAGCAAAAAGACCTGCTGCGCGAGTTTGAAAAGACCGTCACCGGCAAGGAATACGAGCAGAAGAAGAGCTTCTTTGATCGAATGAAGGGCGCGTTCAACTAGGGTGTGTTGACACTACCCGAAATGCCCAGATTCCTTCGGATTTTTGCGTCTGGCAAGGCGCTTTCCCGAAGGAATACCGGTGGTATTTCGAGGGGAAGCAACGCGGCCGGACACAAAAAGACGTGGAAGATGGGCGTTGAGCGGTAGTGTCAACTCACCCTAGGTAAGCACGGAACAATTCGACCACTGTCTGACGGCTGCCT
>JAVBTW010000201.1:0-3235 GCA_031555975.1 Eubacteriales bacterium | reverse complement strand
GGTGTCCGTGGAATACCCGATGCCGTCGTATCCCCTGAACACAAGCGCTCTGTTTCCAGCGGACGGCGGGGTGAATGTGTAGGCCTCGTCTGCCGCGACATCACCAGCGCCATCGATATTTACCTTATACGTCAATGTGTCCCCGTCGTCATCTTCAAAGATGGTGGACAGATCGAGCGAATAGGTATTGCCCAAACCAATGGAGGCCGGAGCAGATGCCGGAATGCTTGCCTTTCGTTTGGGCAGGACATTCGCGACATAGGTGAATTGCGTTGTGCTCGTGCCCACTCCGTAGTAGTTCAGCACGACGACATCGACCGTATTGCCCACGGTTCCAGCCGGGGTTTTGAAGGTGATGTCGCTGCCGCTGATTGTGACGTCGGTTGCTTTATTTCCCCCGACGAAAACCTGCTGGTCGGCTCCAAAGGTTAGGTCCGTGCCCTTCATCGTCACCAATGTTCCTCCTGCCTTCGAACCGCTGGTGGGAGATATCGAAGTGATGGTCGGCGGGGTAGCGGAGCAGATGAGCTGGCCACCATTGATGATAAGAGAGCCCACATCACATCTTGGGATCATTCCGGGGGCGTCGAGTGTGACGGTGCCGGCGTCGATCTGAAGTGTCGCTGCACCCAACGCAAGTCCCGTTGGGCCGGTCGCGGTTACGTCGCTGTCTCCCAGGATCTGGATCGTGTCAACTGCCCAGATGCCAGCATCGCTCCCGGA
This sequence comes from Eubacteriales bacterium, assembly GCA_031555975.1. Classification (GTDB taxonomy): domain Bacteria; phylum Bacillota; class Clostridia; order Christensenellales; family Aristaeellaceae; genus JAJDGF01. The sequence goes on along the minus strand of JAVBTW010000201.1, from coordinate 2,512 downwards.
GGCAGACACCGTTGCGCCTGTAATCGTAATATTCTTTGCCGCGATTCCTATACTCGCTCCGGACGGAGTGGAGTATCCTTCGGCAATTACCTCACCGCCATCAATTGTCAAATCATGAAAAGCCTGAAGCGCAGGAGCACTGCTCGGTGATATTAAGTTAAGAACAGCACCACTATTTGCAGCCGGTTTTACAATTAAGGAGCCCCAACACCTTAAGCCACCCTCAAGACCACCCAGGACTACGGTCTTTCCTGAGTATATAACTGTGACCACATCGCCAGATTGACACATAATTAATATGGAACCCGAAACATACGTATTGTCAATCGTCATCGTTGCGGCTGTAGGATTCCAACTCCAACCCGTTCCACTCCATTGAGCGCTGAGCGTGCCTATCGTCTGCCCACTTATCAGTAAATCGCCAGTCGCCGCCAATCCCGTTTGTGGAAAGGCCATCATCAATCCAAAGCACAGCGCGATGGCGGTGAGGGCGTGCCACAGCCATTTGCGCGAAGCGATTTTGTTCACCATGCCAAAACCCGAATGGTTTTCCGCGTCGATCCGCATAGAAGCGCGCATCTGAATCCCCTCCTTTTGGCAAAATCTTCTATCTTTATTTTGCCACATGCCCCATGAAAGTCAATGAGCGAAGTTGTCATGTGACAACTTCGCGAAGCTGACGGCTTTATTTTCACCGGCAGTGTGATATAATCTGTGTATAAGGAGTGATGAATGGATGGCGCGGATCAAGGTCGTTCTGGCGGAGGATCACGAAATCCTGCGGCGGTCACTGGCGATGGCCCTGAGCCGGGATCAGGACTTCGAAGTGCTGGGCGAGGCGGGCAATGGGCTGGAGCTGATCGATCTGTGCCGCACGGAGCCGCCCGACGTGGCCGTGGTGGACATCCGTATGCCGGTGATGGACGGAATCGAGGCGGCAAAGCGCATCAAAGCCGAATGGCCGCAGGTCAAGATACTGATCCTGACCACGTTTGACGACGACGAATACCTGCGCGAGCTGTTTTCGCTGGGGATCGACGGATACCTGCTGAAAAATGAGGACGAAATCGCGCTTGGATGCGCGGTGAAGAGCGTGTACATCGGCTTCAACACGCTGGACAAGGGGATTGTGGCGAAGCTGTCGGCGCTGATGAGCGGCGGCAGGACGCGCCAGGACGGGCTGACCGAGCCGGAGAGCAAGGTTGCGCGCCTCATCGTGGCAGGCCTGTACAACAAGGACATTGCCCGGGAGCTGGACATCAGCTATGGTTACGCGCGAAACCTGGTGAGCGAGATCTATCACAAGCTCGGCGCGGCGGATCGCGCGGATATGGCGGAAAAGCTGAAATCCTAAACAGGCTCTGAACAGAGGGGATGAAAAATGAGTAGCTGGATGGCCATGCAGTGGGCGCTGCTGTTGCTTGCAATCGCGCCGGCGGCGAACTTTGTGCGGCTGCGCAAGGGCAGTCGCGTCACAGGCGCTTTCAGCGTGATTGTGCTGTTCGGTTACGTCTGGGCGCTGGGTGACCAGATTTGGAACTGTGAATATCTGTACTGGCGCAATGAGGCGGCGTTCATCGGGGCGCTGCTGGTTTGCTATCTGGGCATGTGCGCGCTGGGCCCGGCGTGCGTATATCTGGCGTGGCGGTTCTCCGGGAAACATTGGCTGAGCCGCGACCGGCGCAAAGTCGGCGCGCTGTTCGGCGCGGGCGGATTGTTCTATGTGATCGTGCTGTCAAATAGCTGGCATCACTGGTATTATACATCGTACTCCATGGACGCCTCGACATATGGGCCAGCTTTTTATGTGTTTACCGCGTGGTCGTATGCGTGCTTTGCGTATACCATCTTCACCATGCTGCGGACGCGATGGGCGTGGCGCGGCTCAAAGTGGCTGTTTGTGGTGTGCTTTGGGGCGCCGGTGTTCGCGAACACGATGGGGATGATCGTGCGCGACCCGGCGAAGGACTGCGTGCCGCTGTGCTACTGCGTGATGCTGGGCGCGGCCTACTGGATTGCGTTCGGATACCGGCCCGTGAACCTGACGCCCGTCGCGGCAAAACATGTGTTCGATTCGATGAGCAGCCCGGTGGTCGTGACGGATGCGTTGGGCGCGGCGCTGTATCGCAATGCAGAGGCGGAGCAGTTGCGGCTGGATATGCTGGGCGAGGCGGGCGGGCGATATGTGAGCGGAGCGCATGTATACCTGCCGGTCACAAAGCCATTGCCGAATGGGAACGCCATTACGGCGCTTGCTGATGTGAGTGAGTATGACCGCGCGCTGCAAGCGCATCAGCTCCAGGTTGAGCGGCTGAAAGCCGCGCGCGAACGATTGGATGAACAGACCGAGTCACTGCGCAAGCTGGAGCAGTCGGCGGCGCAGTTGTCCGCCGAGCGGCGGCGCATGGAGATCATGTCCCGGCTGAGCGCGGAGGTGGAGGTCAAGCTGCGCAAGCTGCACGAGAGCATTGAGGCGAGCTTGGACGATCCGTCGCAGGAACGGATTGAGCGG
>JAVBTW010000010.1:0-3067 GCA_031555975.1 Eubacteriales bacterium | reverse complement strand
ACAGCCGGAACTGTCCATCCACGCGCTTGATGTCCATCGACAGCACCACGCACTGATCGCCGTACTTCCTGGCGGCCTGCCCGATCCGCGACGGGTCTTTGATCGCGCCCGAGTTGACGGACACCTTGTCCGCGCCGCACTTGAGTACGCGGTCGAAATCGTCCACGCTGTTGATGCCGCCGCCCACGGTGAGCGGAATAAAAACTTCGGAAGCGGTCCTGCGCAGGATGTCCGTGAACAGTCCGCGCCCTTCAAACGAGGCTGTGATGTCATAGAAAACCAGCTCATCCGCCGTGCTTTCGTTGTAGGCTTTGGCCAGCACAACCGGGTCCTCAACATCCTGAATGCCTTCAAAATTGACGCCCTTCACGACGCGCCCGTTCCGCACGTCCAGGCAGGGAATGATGCGCTTTGTGATCATCTCTCTCCTCCCGCCGCCAGCGCGGCCCCAAGGTCGATCTTGCCCTCGTAGATGGCTTTTCCGACGATCGCGCCGTGCACGCCCAACTCACGCAGCGCCTCGATGTCCTCGACGGAACTGACGCCGCCCGAGGCGATCACATCCAGGCCCTCGATCTCCTTTAACGCGCGATAGGCGATCAGATTCGGGCCTTGCAACATGCCGTCCTTGGCGATGTCGGTGTAAATGGCGGTATGTACGCCCTGTCCGGGCAGCGCGGCCATGAACTGCACCGCGTCATGCGTGGTGACCACCTTCCAGCCGCGAATGGCGACCTTGCCGCCCATGGCGTCCACGCCCGCTGCGATCCGGCCCGGATGACTCGACGCCAGACGCTCCATCAGCGCGGGCTGCTCCACAGCCATGGTGCCCAAAATCACGCGGTTGACCCCGATGTCCAGATAGCGGTTTACACTGTCCTCGTCCCGTGCGCCGCCGCCGACCTCGATAAACAGCCCACCCGCCTTCGCGATACGCTCAATGATGCGCAGATTGTGCTGGGTGCCGTCTTTGGCGCCATCCAGGTCCACGACGTGCAAGTGCTTCGCGCCTTGCCGGAGGAAGGATTCGGCGACGAAAACAGGGTCCGCGTCGTAGGTGGACATCTGTGCATAGTCACCCTTTGTCAGTCGCACGACCTTGCCTGCGCGCAGGTCGATGGCGGGGAATATTTTCATGATGTGTCCTCCGCATTGGTGTTTTTGTGGGATGTGAAATCCCTACTCGCAGTACGCCTTCAGAATCCTCAGTCCCACATCTCCGCTTTTCTCAGGGTGGAACTGCGTTCCGCAGACGTTTCCGTTCTGAACGATACCGGGCACCTGAACGCCATATTCGCTGGATGCCACCAGTGCGTCGCCCAGGTCCTTGGCATAGTATGAATGCACATAGTACACGAAGTCGCCCGCTTGAATGTGTCTTGTCAGCAGGCCGTCTCTGTGAAAATCCAGGCTGTTCCAGCCCATCTGCGGTACCTTCATCCGCGCCGTCACATCGCACTCAAGCGGGCGGATGTCGCCCTTGATCAGCCCGAGCCCGCGATGCTCGCCATACTCAAAACTGCGATCAAACAGCAACTGCATGCCCAGACAGATGCCCATCAAGGGCACGCCCTCTCTGGCGCGATCGACGACCAAACGGCCCAGGCCCGTTGCGTCCAACAGCCGGATCGCGTCCCGAAACGCGCCTACACCGGGCAGGATCAGCTTGTCCGCAGACCCGATCAACGCCGGATCTGCGGTCACCGTATGTTCCGCACCGATCTTCTTCAGTGAGCAGCTGAGCGAAAATAGATTCCCCAGCCCGTAGTCCACAACGGCGATCATGCGAGCGTCCCCTTTGTGGAGGCCGCGCGGCCCTCCAGATCCGGATCAATGGCGAGCGCCTGCCGCAATGCGCGGCCAAAGCCTTTGAAGCAGGCCTCAATGATGTGGTGGCTGTTCTCGCCCGCCATCATCTTGAAATGAAGCGTCAGGCCCAAGTTTCGCGCCAGCGCCCAAAAGAATTCTTTGACCAGTTCCGTGTCGAAAGTCCCGACCTGCTGGGTGGGGATTTGCACATCAAAGTTGACATGTGCGCGCCCGCTCAAATCCAGCGCGCACAGCACCAGCGCCTCGTCCATGGGCAGCAGAAAGCTGCCGTAACGCACGATGCCTTTTTTCTCGCCCAGCGCCTCTGCGATGGCCCGCCCCAGCGCGATGCCGATGTCCTCGACGCTGTGGTGGTCGTCCACCCGCACATCGCCGTTGCAGCGCAGCTCCAGGTCAATGCCGCCATGGAAACTCAGCAGCGTCAGCATGTGGTCCAAAAACCCCACGCCGCTGTCAATCGCCGCCCGGCCCTTGCCGTCCAGGTTCAGCTTTAGCTGAATCTGGGTCTCGTTGGTGTTCCGGTTGATGGAGGCCCCCCTCATGCACTCGTCCCCCCGATCATTTCTTTTGTGATGTCGATCAGCTGCCGCATCTGCTCGTCCGTGCCGATGGTGATGCGCACATACTCGCGGAGGCGGTCCTGGTCAAACCAGCGGACCAGGATGTTTTGCGCGCGCAGCGCGGTCAAATAGGCTTTCCCGCTCATGTTTGGCGCCTTTGCGAACACAAAATTCGCGCGCGACGGCAGCACGGAATACCCGAGTTGTTGCAGCGCGCCAGTCGTCCAATCACGGGTTTTCATGATGGACTGGCAGGCCCATTCGAAGTAAGCCCGGTCCCGCACCGATGCAGCGCAGGCGATCTGGGTGAGGGTATTGACATTGTAGGGATTGACCGAATAGCGCACCTTTTCCACGTCCGCGACGAGCGCGGGATTGCCCACGAGAAAGCCTAGCCGGACGCCCGCCATTTGCCGGGACTTAGAAAACGTGCGGCTGACGAGCAGGTTGTCGTACTTGCCAACGAGCGCAAGGGCACTCTCACCGCCGAAGTCCACATAAGCCTCATCCACCAACACCACCTGGTCTGGGTTCGCCCGGAGGATGCGTTCGATGTCATTGATCCCCAGCGCGATACCCGTCGGCGCGTTCGGGTTGGCGATCAGGATCATCTTGCCGACATGCTGATACGCCTTTGGGTCGATGGTGAAGTCCGCCTTGAGCGGGATCACGCGCTC
>JAVBTW010000301.1:0-6305 GCA_031555975.1 Eubacteriales bacterium | reverse complement strand
GAGCGCTCTGGGTTACGTGGAACGAATGGACACAAAGTACAGGTTGAGCTACAAGCTGTTGGCGTTGAGCGGGCGGCTTGCCGACGGCGGCGGGCTCTCCCGTGCGTACGGCGCGCTGGACGCGCTCCGCGACCGCGTGGGTGAAACGGTGCATTTGGTTGTGCGCGAAGGCGCGCAGATCGTCTACATCTACAAGGCGGAGTGTCTATGGAAGCCCTATCTGATGGCCTCCCGGATAGGCATGCGCCGCGATATGCACTGCACCGCCGCCGGAAAGGCGATTTTGGCCACGCTGCCGGAGTCCGAGGTGCGCGCCATCTGGTCCATCACGCCTGTAGAACCCATCACCCCCCACACCATCACCACCCTGGACGCGCTGCTGCGCGAGCTCGACCAGGTGCGTCAGCACGGCTACGCACTCGACAACCAAGAAAACGAGCTTGACGTGCGCTGCATTGCAGCCGCCCTGACTGATCACACGGGCCGCGCAAGCGCCGCCTTCTCGATCTCCGCCCCGCTCACCCGCATGACCGACGCCCGCATCCAAGAACTCGCCCCAGAAGTCCTCGCCGTCCGCAGTCAACTCACTTTGGCCCCGATTCACTGAGGTAACCCTCCCTGTTTTCCCGCTCAACCAACATGCGCTGGCCGGTTTGACGTTCACTGGGTGCGCATCAGAATTTCATTTTGCACAGGATGGGCACCGAACAATGAAACACACCCTTGCCTATAAGTCCCTATAAATTCTAGTTGACCAAAGGGGATGGCGGCGCTTACAATGGAAAGTGACATACAAAGGCACATAGAACAAGGACGGTGACCTGATCGTGAACGATTCGCCGCGCAGGCTGTCGACGCCGCGCAAGCTCATGCTGGCGCTGATCGGCATCCTTTTCGCGGTCATGTGTGTCAGCAATGGGTTGCTCGTGCTCAGCACTGGACAGCTGAACCGTGAGACGATCCATTCGCTGGAGATTCAGTATGACAACACGCTTTCGTCGCTGACAAGCAACATGGATACCATCCGCGCCTTGTTGCAGAACCTGTTGGACGACCAGGATCTCAACAGGCTGACCCGCATACCGGGCCTGCTGGACGCGGACGCGCGCCTGACGGCCATCGGCCGTCTGCAGAGTAAGCTTTCGCTGATCAAGAGCAGCAACCCACTGATTTACAACGCCAGCATCTTCATTCCCCGCCAACGAATCTCGCTGAACGCGGACAGCTATCCCGGCGGCATCTTCGAGCGTCACAGCGCGGCATCGGTTGAAGCGTTGGATGAGCAGGCTAGGGGCTGGTCTCGGCCTTTGGAGGCAGGAGACGGCAGGCTGCTGATGCCGCTGGTCAGCAGGCGCACGGACAACGGGGCACTCAACTACACCATATCCGTTCAACTATCCGCTCCGGCGATTCAACGCTTGATCCGTTCCAGCGCCTCCCTGGGCGATGTGCACTACCTGTTCGACGTCAACAGCGGCACCTATCAGCTCTCCAGCGCCACCGGCGAGGGCATGGCGCGACAGATGCGCACGGCTGCGGATGCGCCGGGCAGCACCGAAGTGCGTCTGGACGGCACAGAGTACTTGCTGTTGAGCCTGAATGACGAAGCGTACGGCATCCGCTGGGTGACGATGATCTCGTCCACAGCGCTGCTCTCCCCCATCCGCTGGCTGAGCATTGCCGCCTATGCGCTGATCGCGCTGGTGCTGCTGAGCGCGGGACTGTATGTGTACATGGACGCCAAGTGGGTGGACAAGCCGCTGCGTTCGCTGATCGGCGCGTTTCGCGAGGTGGAACAGGGGCACTTGGACGCGCGGCTGGACGAAGGGGTTGGGTCCGAGTTCGGCTATCTGTTCTCTCGATTTAATGGGATGACCGCCCGCATCCAATCGCTGATCGACAAGACCTACAAGCAGCAACTGTTGCTGCGCCAATCAGAACTGAAGCAACTGCAGCAGCAGATGAACCCGCATTTTTTGTACAACAGCTATTTTTTGCTGCACCGGCTCGTGAAGAAGCGGGACATGGACCGGGCGGAGCTGCTTTCGCATCAACTGGGCCAGTATTTGAAGTACATCACCCGCGGCGAGCGCGACTTCGTTACGCTGGGCGAGGAGAACGAGCAGGCCCGCATCTACGCGGACATCCAAGCCATGCGGTTCACCGGACGCATCCGCGTGCTGTATCCCCCGCCGCCCGCGCATGTCCTGCACATCGCGGTGCCGAGGCTCATACTGCAGCCGCTGATTGAGAACAGTTTCCTGCACGGGCTGGACAACAAGGCCGAGGACGGGATGCTGAAGGTGCTGTTTCAGCTGGAGCGCCGGGATCTGGTGATCTCGGTGGAGGACAACGGCAATGAACTCACCGACGAGGCGCTTCGCGCGCTGGCGCAGGATCTGCGCGACCCGGCGCCAGGGGCGGAGATCACAGGCCTGCTGAATATCCGAAGGCGGCTGGAGCTGGTTTACGATGGCGGCAAGGAACGGCTGAGCGTGATGCGCTCCGGACTGGGCGGACTGCGGACCGAATTGCGGCTGCCGCTGAGCGAGGAGGTGGATGGCGATGATGAGCCTGCTGTTGGTGGATGACGAGCGCCATGTGACTGAATGGCTGGAAGAACTGTTCGAAAAGACGAACCTGTTCCGCGTCGAAAAGGCCCACAGCGGCGCGGAGGCACTGTGCGCCATCGAGCGCCATCCGGTGGACATCCTGTTGTCCGACATCAAGATGCCGGGCATGTCGGGGTTCGACCTGGCGGAGCAGGTGTTCGCCCGCTGGCCCGCGTGCCATGTGGTATTCCTGTCGGGCCATGCCACATTCGACTTTGTGTACCGAGCCAATCGGCACAATGTCAAATACCTACTCAAGACCGAGGACGACGATGTGATCATGGAGGCCGTGCTGCGCGAAAAGCGGATGATTGAGGCCGAGCGCGCCGCGCCGCCCTCGCCACATGCGCCGATCCCCGATCCTGTGGGCGCGGACCTCGGCGCGGCGCTGCTTGGCGGCGACGAACGGCGGATCGCCGAGGCTTTCGACGCGCTGATCGGGGCGTATCAGGGCCGCCGGATGGACGCCGCGGAGCCGCTGGCCGCGTACCAGAGCGCGCTGTCAATGGTGGTGGCGCAGATGGGCCATGCTGCGGTGGCTGCCGACCTGAAAAAACTGATGCAACCGGGTCTGTGCGGCACCTGGGCTGAGGCGTTCACCCGGCTGGAGGCCACTGTGCGGCGCTGCCTGTCCGGAGCGTTCATCTCGCGGGACGAGGACAAGCGCCAGCTGGCCGCGCGGGTGGAGCGATACATCCAGGAGCATGTCGCAGAGGACCTGTCTCTGGCCCGCATCGCGCACAGCGTGGCCTACAACCCTTCGTACATCTCCAGGGTGTACCGCCAAGCCACGGGCGAAAACATCACAGACTGTGTCAAGCGCACCCGGATCGATGCCGCCCGCGCGCTGCTGTCGCGCACGGAAGACGCCGTGCAGGACGTGGCGCTCAGCTGTGGGTTCGAATCGGCGCAGTACTTCGCCACGGTGTTTCGCCAGCTGACCGGCTTCGCGCCGCTGGAGTATCGCAAGGCCTTTTACCGCGCGCCGGGCGGATGATGTCAACAGATTGTTCAGATGTCAAAATCATGAACTGTTCACAGCGCTCCGCCTCCGTTATACTGAAACCACACAAGGCACCAAAACGGAATTGGGAGGGTTTGCAATGAACAGGAAGAACATGTTGCGCACACTGGCGATGGTTCTGGGGCTGACGATGCTGCTCTGCAGCGCTGCGATGGCCGAGGGACAGGCCACCGAGCCGTATCCGGAGACCGTCACGATCACCCGCACCCAGATGACCACGCCCATCAGCCTGTGGGAAAACGGAGACACCGAGACCAACAACCCCTGGACGCGGCTGGTCAAGGACAAGCTGAACATCGACCTTGTGGACCTGTGGAGCGCAGACGACTCCCAGTACGAGACCAAGATGAACATCGCCATCGGCTCCAACACCCTGCCGGACGTGTTCGCGGTGACCAGCGCGCAGCTGGCTCAGCTGGTCGAGGCGGGCATGGCCTGCGACATGAGCGAGCTGTACGAGCAGTACGCCTCCGCCGACCTGCGCAAGATCATGGATGCGGACCCCATCGCAGCCGACTCCGGCCGGTTCGACGGCAAGCTGTATGGCATCTCCAAGCAGCACTTTGGGCTGATCGCCAACGTGTGCTACATGTGGATCCGCCAGGACTGGCTGGACAACCTCGGCATGACCGCGCCCACCACGGTGGAAGAGTTCAACGCACTGTGCGACGCGGTCGTCAACAACGATCCCGACGGCAACGGTCAGAAGGACACTTACGCGCTGGGCATGGACAAGAACCTCGGCAGCTTCCTGTACTTCTCCGAGGCATTCCACGCACTGCCGTTCATCTGGCATGACGACGGCAACGGCCAGCTGGTGTACGGCCATGTGCAGCCCCAGATGCGCGCCGCGCTGCAAGCAGCTCAGGAGATGTTCAAGAGGGGCTACATCAGCCCCGAATTCCCGGTCATGGACTCCTCGTCCCTCACCGCCGACCTGATCTCGGGCAAGTGCGGCATCCGATTCACCGGCAGTGCGCTGGAATACTCCGTCGGCGCGGACCTGGCCTCCACCTCCGGCGAGAAGGCGTTCTTCAAGGCGTACCCGATCCCGTCCGTGGACGGAGAGAAGGTCATGACGCCCATCGAGTTCCCGGTGTCGGGCTACGTCGCCGTGAACGCGGACTGCAAGAACCCCGAGGCGGTCATCAAGATGCTCAACGCATTTGTGGACGTACAGCTGAACTCGGACGCCGAGACCTATGCCCAGTTCTTCAACAATGAACGCAGCTGGGGCAACCTGCCGATGTCCATCTACAACCCGATGGCCGACTACAACCAGGGCAAGTACATTCCCATCGCGCTCGAAACCGGCGACACGTCGAACCTGGACCTGTCGGGCCTGAGCAAGTATGAGATCTGCAAAGACTACGTCGAAAACAAGACGCCCAGCAGCTACGGCACCTATTTCCAGGTCTCCGGCGAAGGCGCGTACCGCATCGGCGTGCAGGTGATCGACGACGGACAGTACATCTACGATGCGTTCCGCGGCATGGCGACGCCGACCATGAAGGACAAGAAGTCCACCTTGGACGCGATGCTCACCGAGTCGTTCACCAAGGTCATCATGGGCGAGGACATTGCCAGCTTCGACGCCACGGTCCAGAAGTGGATGGAACTGGGCGGCGCAGACATGACCGCCGAAATGAACGCGGCCCAATAACGAGCCACACACAGGACGCGCCCGGGGAAGTGGTTCTCCGGGCGCTTCGCTGTGGTGACGAAGGAGGATGGTTTCATGCTTGCCAAAGTTCGCCGCGCGTGGCCGCTGTACGCGATGCTGCTGCCGGGCGCCGTGCTCATCTTTATCTTTTCTTACATCCCGCTGTACGGGATCGTGATCGCGTTTCAAAAGTACAACCCAAAGCTGCTGTTCAATTCGCCTTGGGTGGGACTGGAACACTTTCGCTATGTGTTTGGCATGCCCGGTTTCCTGCGCACGATCTGGAACACGTTCTACATCGCGGTCATCAAGATCGTGTTGGGCATCATCGTGCCGGTCGTGTTCTCGCTGCTGCTGAACGAGGTGCGAAACATCAAGTTCAAGCGCGCGTTCCAGACGCTGGTATACCTGCCCCACTTCATCTCTTGGGTCATCCTGGCGGGCATCTTGATGGATCTGCTCTCCCTCAGCGGGATCGTCAACCAGATCCTCGGCGTGTTCGGAATCGAACCGGTCCTGTTCCTGGGCAACAACGACACCTTCCCCGGCACGTTGATCGTCTCGGACGTATGGAAGACGTTCGGCTACGGCACGATTGTGTACATGGCGGCGTTGACCGGCATCGACCCGTCGCTGTACGAGGCCGCGGAAGTGGACGGCGCGACGCGCTGGCAGCAGACGGTCCACGTCACGCTGCCGGGCATCACGCCGATCATCACTCTGATGACGGTGCTGTCTCTGGGCAACGTGCTGAACGCGGGCTTTGATCAGGTGTTCAACCTGTACAGCCCCGTGGTGTACGAGTCAGGTGACATCATCGACACATTTGTGTACCGGCTGGGCCTGGAGCAGCTGCAATACTCCCCCGCCGCGGCCGTCGGGCTGTTCAAATCCGTGGTCTCGTTCGTGATGGTGGGGCTGGGCTACATCCTCGCTGATCGCTGGGCGAACTACCGGGTATGTTAGGAGGAGGCGCGACGATGAAAAAGCGATCGTTTTCCCAAAT
>JAVBTW010000070.1:0-14848 GCA_031555975.1 Eubacteriales bacterium | reverse complement strand
CGCTCCGGAATGATCTCGATCACGCGGCAGCGCACCTTATCTCCCGCCCCGCCCGGCGCGCCAATGCGCAGATCAGCAGCGGTCAGCGGCGCCTTCAGTTTCATGCCCCGAAACGCCCAGTCCGGCAATGCAGTTTTGGGCACTTCGAACAGCGGCTTGCCGCCCTGCGCCACCAGCTCGCCGTTGATCAGCACGCGATCCACATCCACCTTCGCCAGGTCTCGCATCAGCACAATGTCCGCGCAACGGCCCGGCGAGATCGAACCGATGTCCTGGTCCATGCGGTAACACTGCGCCGCGTTGATGGTGACCATCTGGATCGCGGTGACCGGGTCCACGCCCTCTTCGATCGCGCGCCTGACGATGTGATCGATGTGGCCGTCGTCCATCAGTGTGTGCGGATGCGTATCGTCGCTGGCCAGGCACACATAGCGCGTATCGATCCGGTGCTGCGTACTGCAGCGTATGACCTCCGTCAGATCGTGCCACGCTGACCCCTCCCGCACCTGCACGTACATGCCCAGCCGCAGCTTCCGCAGTGCGTCCTCGGCGGTCGTGGTCTCGTGGCAGCAGCGGCCGCCGCTGGCAATGTAGGCGCTCATGCCGCCGCCTTCGTCTGCGATGGGATAATGGCCTGTGACGATCTTTCCGGCCCGCAGCGTGTCGCCGATCTTTTCATGCACCCCTGGATCGCCCGCCAGCACGCCCGGATAATCCATCATCTCGCCCAACCCGCAGACCTCGTCCCGGCTCAGGAACGCGCGCACTTCTGCGGCGTCGATCGACTGGCCGTTGTCCTCAAATCCGGCCACAGCGGGCACACAGCTCGGCATGACGAACAAGCTTCTCAGCGGCGCGCCACGCGCGTTGTCGATCATCATCTGAACGCCTTTCGCGCCGAATACATTGCCGATCTCGTGTGGATCGGGCATGATCGCGGTCGTCCCGTGGGGCACCACCGCCCGCGCATACTCCGTGGGCATCATCATGCTGGACTCAATGTGAATGTGCCCGTCAATGAACCCAGGCGCGGCGTATTGGCCAGCCGCGTCGATGATCATGGTGTCCGGTCCGATGCAGTGGTCGGCGCACCCGACCAGCGCGATGCGCCCCTTTGCGATCGCGATGTCCGTGCCCTCCAGCACTTCCGCCGTGTTGACATTCACCAGCTTCGCGTTTTTGACGACAAGCTCCGCCAGTTCACGCCCCGTCGCCACGGCCGCCAGATGAGATGTGACCTCCGCCAGCGCATACCGCCTGTTCACGGCCAATCCCTCCTTGTCTACAGGTATTGATTCAAACAGCTACCCAATCCCGCACTGCGCGTCGAGCGTCATCCGAAATGTTTTCATCGCGTCCGCAAAATCTGACCGCACCAGCCGCCGGTCCCCCGCGCGCACCGCGTCCACAAACGCCTCGATGGCCTGCTTGTGGAAACCCGCGCCTTCGATCCCCCTCGTTCCCTCTCCATCGATCAGCCGCACCACGCCCGACCAGTCATACTCGACGCGCGCGTCGCGGCACCAGATTGTGATCGTGATCCGCCCCTGCACACCGTCCTTGAGAAAGCACCCGGTCGTGACCTGTGCAGCCGCGCCGCAGTCCATGGCGACCGTCGCCACAGAGCACGGCTCCACATCGTTGTCAAGCCCCGGCGCGGGCGCTGCCATCGCCACGCTGCCCATGACCTTGCCGTCTCCCACCAGGTAGCGCACCATGTCAAACAGATGCGTGGACTGCTCGATGATCTGCCCGCCTGATTCGGCCTTCGTGCGCCACCATTTCGCGCCAACCAGTCCGCCAATCCAGCGCGCTTCGACCAGATAGACCTGCTTGTCCTTGAGGAACGCCCGCACCGCGTCCGTCGCCGGGTTGTATCGCTCCTGATAGCCCACCGACGCGATCACTCCCGCCTTTTCAATCGCCGACTGAATGGCCATTGCCCTGTCCCAGTCCAGCTCGATCGGCTTTTCGATGTACATATGGATGCCGCGCTCGGCGCACATCTGTTCCAATCCTTCGTGGCGGTCCGGCGTGACGCACAGGATCACGGCGTCCAGGTCCTTTTCCGCCTCGATCATCTCGCGACCGGTCGGATATTGCCGCACCTCGCCACCGGCCTTCGCCGCCAGCGCCGCCATTCGCTCCGCATTCGACGAGGCCAGCGCCACGATCTTCGCACCGGCGATGTTTATCAGATTCCCCATATGCACCTGGCCCGCCCAGCCACAGCCGACGATGCCAATCCTAACCTGATCCATTGAGACGCCCTCCTGATTGTCCGTTTGCACTAATGATATCTTGACGGCGCGATAATGTCAACGTGCACAAAGGGGGACGGATCATCCGCCCCCCTTTATCGGCCCGCCTGGGCCCTACAGAATCCGCTCCCGATGCTCCCCAACCATGTACCGCACAAACTCCTCGCGGACGCGCTGATACGCCCGCTTTGAAATCGGAACCGTCGTGCCACTCCGCATCTCAAACTCGTTCGCGGTCATCGACTGCACATGGTCCATGTTCACCACATAGCTTTCATGCGGCCTGACAAACCGCGCGTCAGACAGGCTCTCGTCCGAAACCCGTGCAAACGAGCCCTTCAGTATCCGGCTTCGGATCTCACGCCCGTCCACCAGCACGAATGTCAGCGCGTGGTCTCGATAGGCCACATATTCAATCTGGCCCAATCTCACGCTCGCCAGCCCATCCCGGAGCTTCACCAGCAGACTCGGACCACCGCGGCCATCGCTCGTACGCCATGTCCCCATTTCAATTTTTTGGAGCATTTATTTGGGCCTCCTCAATTTGCAGATTTACTTTCTCATTCGTATCGTTTGCCTTCCGTCATCGCCAACAGGTAGGCGCCATTTACCGCCGCCTGGGCATATGATAGGCGTTGCGCACACATCCATTCCGTGTCGCCTGTTTCCGTGGGCGCTTGCGCGGCGGCGCTCAGTTGCACCCGCGCACACGCGTACGGCTCCGCGTCCTGCTCAATCCGCATCAACCAGCACTCATAGTTTCCCTCGGGCAACCCTTGCCCGTCCGGCAGCCCCACGGCCCGCCATGCTCCGCTTTCATAAGGCCCAATTTCGTCTGTTTGAAACAACCGTACAAACGTGTCCTCGGGTTTGTATCCCGTGCCTTCCGTGTAGACATCCGGTCCGCCGCCCGAGACCAACGCCGCAGCCGACACCACCAGTTCCAGGCGCGCGGGCTTGCCTGTGGCGTTGTGTGCAGCAAGGTCCAGCATGCCGTCCGCGTTCAGCGCGCAGGTCCGCTCGTCCGCCATGACCTTGACCGACACTTCCGTTCGGAACACCGCGTTGATCATGCCTTCACTGGCCAGCGGCTTCACCAGCATGTACGCTTTATACACGCCCTCCGGCAACAGCGCGCCGTTGGGCAGCGGGCTGATGGAGATCTCCTCAATGCTGCCGCCAACCGGCACTTCGCCCGAGGCGTACAGCGCAATGTCGCCTTCCGCGCCGCAGTCGATCCCGGCCACCCGCGCAATCTCGCTTGACTCAATCACCAGCGTGTACTGCATCGCGCCCGCGCTGTCCTCCGGATTGCTGATCTGGGCCACGGCCCGCCCGCCCGGCGACGGAAACACGAACTGCGCGGTCATATTGATGTGCATCGCGGACCCGGGTTCGGCGGTCTGCGCCTGCTCCCGCTGCACCGGCGGCTTCTCGCCGGGCTTGGGCGCGGCCAGGGCGGGGGCTGACAAGGACAGCGACAGGATCAACAGTGCTGTCATCAGTTTTGCAATCGCGTACATGATTGGCATGCTCCTTCGTGTCATTGGGCGGACTGTGAACCATTTAGCAGCGGCGTGATCGTAAAAGTGATCGATGAGGTCAGCGCGGCCTTTACAGACTCATCCTCATGACTTGGTGTGTTGTATTTCCATTTCAGCGGCGCTCCCTGTGTGTACGTGATCAGATACGGCCCGCTGCTCTCTTCCGGCGCGATCTCGTTGCCTTCTGTTGCGGGGATACCACACGTCGAACCAATCCCGGTCAGATTGCCTTCAGCCGTCTTTCCATCGAATGCCGAGCTGACCTTGATGTTGCCGGTAAAGTCGCCAACATCAGTGATAGCCCCGGCCGTCGATTTGTTTTTTACGCTCAGGCTGACCGTCACGGGCGCCACCAAGCTGTAGTACACATCCGTGTTACCGACCGTGCCCGGGACCAGTGTCAGCTGCATTTCCGGAGAAACGGTGCCACTTTCTACAGGAGATTCGCCCCACAGGATTTCATACGCAATCTTTGGCGCAGAAGTCGTCTCCATCGTCCCCATCAGCATCTGCACCTGCGGCATGACGAGCGTTTCCGTCTGCACGGTCTGCTGCTCGGGGTGGATGCCTGGAATCTCTTCCGCAAGGGCGCAGGGCGGGAAGATGAGCGCCAGGAGGGTGAGCAGCATCGCGATGGGGGTCCTCATGGGCTTTCCTCCTTTTCATTGCGGGGTGCGGGGATTCCATTTACGCCGCGACCATCACAATCCCCACCGGGAAATACAGCGCGTTTTGTGCCAGCAAGGCTTCCAACGCCGCCTTGTCGATCGTCATCGCCTCCGCGCGGTCAAAGCTGAACGTGAACTCGGCGGTTTCGCCGGATGCCAGCAGCTGGGGCTCGGGGCCTTGGGTGAGGGCCAAGCCCAGCGCCTGATAGGCGGCGCGGGCAGACTCGCTCATTTTGGGGGCCAGCTCCACCTGCGCGGCGGTGGGCGCGTTGTTTTTGATGGTCAGGCGCACCAGCAGGCCGCCCTCCAGCCTGTATTGATTGTCCGCTTCGGCCACCTGCAAGGTGGGCTGC
Source organism: Eubacteriales bacterium (assembly GCA_031555975.1). Classification (GTDB taxonomy): domain Bacteria; phylum Bacillota; class Clostridia; order Christensenellales; family Aristaeellaceae; genus JAJDGF01. The sequence goes on along the minus strand of JAVBTW010000070.1, from coordinate 10,022 downwards.
AGGACGTTGATTTCAAAATCAGATTCGCTCAACACATGAGCGTCCGCCGCATCGGGCGTCTGTTCGGGTTCCGCCTCATCTTCGGCCTCCGGCATCAGCTCCACGATCACGATGACGGGTTCCGATTCGTCGGGATCCGATTGTGCTTCCAGTTCAGATGTCTGTTCCGGTTCGAGTGTCTCTTCCGTTTCTGCCTCGGGCGACTGCTCGCTTTGCTGCTCGGTCTCCGTGGCAGCTTCCTCGTCCGCCGTGCCCGACGTCGTTTCGCCGTCCGCCGGTTCGTCCTGGGTCACTGCTTCTTCGGGTTCACCCTCAGGTTCTGCCTGGGGCTCTTCCTGGGACTCTTCCTGGGGCTCTTCCTCTTCTTCCTGGGACTCCTCCTCGGATTCGTCCTGGGTCACCACCGCGCCGTCACACAACCCCACGCGGTCATCCTGAGGCGCAGCCGAAGGACCTTCCTCTTCCTGGCCGTGCCGCGTCTCCTGCTGCACAGCCTCGGTCTGCTGCTCAAGCTCCTCCTCCGCCAACGCGCCCAGCGCAGGCAAACCGGCCAGCAGCGCCACCAGCGCCAAGACCAGCGCCCATCGCGCCCAGCCCGTCACCTTCCCACTGCCAAACATCCTGCCTTCGCCTCCCAATCCGCGTCATCCTGATTCCACGGTCATCCCGATTCCACGGTCATCCCGATTCCACGGTCATCCTGATTCCACGGTCATCCTGATTCCACGGTCATCCCGGTTCCACGGTCATCCTGAGCGAAGTCGAAGGATCTTCTCAACTTCATCTTCGCATTGCTCCCTGAGAGGGGCACAGGGAATAGCGACCCTCCGGTCGGGCGCTATTCCCTGTGGACTATACAAGTACTCTGCGTTTATCCTGCGGTATAAGGTGCAATGTTGAGGGTAACTGTCGCGGCGAGTCTGCCGACCTCAGTTGAAATGTCGGTACTCTGGGTGGCCTGATTCCAAGTCCACTTAGTTGCGTTCTGAGTATAGGTCAACGTCATCTGCTGATTCGCACCAACATTCACAGCCGTATTGCTGTCATGTCCTGTCAGTCCAGCCTGAATATACGTGCCTTGCCCACTGCTAGCTAGGTCACCAGTGATCAACAACTTGCCATCAAAAGTATTCCCCGCATCATTCGCTGCACCAATCGAGTTATTTGTTACCGTAAAGGCACTTCCAGAATCTGTAGTCATCACGTATTTATAGGTATCGGTGTCGTCCGGGGTCACTGTGACCTTGAGTACAGGCGCAAACGAAGTGGCACTAATCGATACCTTGATGAAACCAGGATTGACACAATTGATCGAAGGGGTAACGACGACCGTCTTATCGGTGACAGCAACCGGACCCTCCGCCATCGCCACCGTCGCCATCGAGCACACCAGAACCAGAGCCAGAACCAGAGCAAAAACCTTCTTCATTGTAGTAGCCTCCATTTTTTTGTTTTGTTTTTTGTTTGGGTCACCGTGGTCTATTTTCGCGCGCCGCCGCCGGACCGGAGTGCCGACAGTGGGAGCGGGAATAGTGGGGTTACTGCACCGTCAGCTGGATTTCGGTGTTCACCGAGTCCATGGTGCGTTCGCCGGTCTCCTTGTCCGTCTCATACTTGACCAGCCAGGCCTGATACGTGCCCGCCGGGAGGCGCTCGCCATCCGGGAGCTGCCTAACCGCCGCCTCGCTGAGGAACTGGCCCGGGGCCACCGGCGCGCTCTCGAACAGGCTGAGGAATTCGTAATCGGCCATGAACTCCGGGTCTGCCTGCTGGATGGCCAGCTGTTCGGGCGTTCTGTGTGGGCTGCCGCTGATCCGCTCGATCTCGCCCTGAGAGATCTGGATGGAGTAGATCGCGTCGCCTTTCGCGTCTGCGGGGTTGAACACTTTCAGGCTGATCTGGCCGTCCGCGTCCGCCGTCAGGATGATGGTCTCGGACTGGATGGTGAACGGCACGTCGATGGAGGCGCTGAGGTTGATCTGGGGCTGCAGCGTGAAGGTGTCGCCCTCTTGCGCCGCCCCGGCCACATCCGCCGATCCGTCCTCGACGGGCATCATCAGCAGCTGGCTTTTGTAGGTGCCGACCGGGAGGGTCTCTCCGGAGGGGAGCGCGCCGAGGGTGATTTCCTCGATGGACTCGCCGGGGGCGATGGGCTCCGTCTGGCACAGGATCAGGTAGTCGTTGGCCGGGTCAAACCCGTCTTGGGCTGCGCGTTCTGCGTAGTCCGCCTCGGTGTATCCGGTGATGCCCGCCTGGCGCTCCAGTTCGGCCACCGAGATGCGGAGGGCGTACACGACGGAGCTGGCCGCGTCCTCGGGATTGGAGAAGCTCGCCTGTCCGGGCGCCATCGCCGAGGGGAAGTTGATGTGGGCGACGGTCTGGATGGTGATGGACTGGGGCTTCTCGGGCTTTTTATCGCCCGGCTTCACGCCGCTTGCGAGTGCGGCGGGACTGAGCGCCATGAGTGAAACGAGCGCAATGGCCGCGATCCTTTTTCCAATCATCGGGTGTGTTCTCCTTGGTTTCTTGATCTGTGGCCATTGTACCTCATTTCGCTCGTTGTGAGGTCGGTTTTCCTTTTTATGGTTTGTTTTCCGCTTTTCGTGGCGAGGCGTTTGTTTGGTTGATTTGGTTTGTTTGGGGCGTCCGTTTGTTTCTGGACGGAGTATACGACAGAAACCCAGGCGACGGGTGGGTTTTGCTTATTATGGGGCGTTTTTGGCTTTTTATGGACGGAGGTTAAGAAACGGGTTTTGGACAGGCCCGAGAAACGTCTCAAGCGGACCGGGCGCTGCAGCTGTCCGCCGTCCCGCTGCTTTATCGCTGTGCGGCGCGCCACAATTGGGCAAAGTACCCGTCCGCCTCCAGCAGTTGCCCGAACGTCCCGTTTTCCACCACCGCTCCATCGCGCATGGCAACGATCTCGTCCGCGTCCACGATCGATGTCAGCCGGTGGGCGATCACGATCAGCGTGCGGCCCTTCATCTTTGCCATCAGTCGCCCCATCACGACGCGCTCCAGCTCATTGTCCAGCGCACTCGTCGCCTCGTCCAGCACCACGATCGACGCCTCTGACAACAGCGCCCGCGCCAAGGCCAACCGCTGCCGCTCCCCGCCGGAAAGCAGCGCCCCGCGCTCCCCGATCAGCGCGTCAAGCCCACCCGGAAGCGACGCCACCAGCGCCGCCAACTCCGCCTGCGAAAGCGCAGAAAGCAGCGCTTCGTCCGCAAACCCGGCCCCAAAGTCCAGGTTCTCCCTCAGTGTGCCGTTGAATACCGGCGCGTCCTGCGAGCAGTAACACAGCCCGCGAAAGTAGTCGTCCAACGCCACCCCAGCCATGTCTTGCCCGCCCACCGTCAGACTGCCCCTATCCGGCGCCAGCAAGCCTGCGACCAGCTTTGCCACCGTGGACTTGCCCGACCCGCTCTCCCCCACCAGCGCCGTCGAACACCCAGCCCTCAGCCTCAGATCCAGCCCGTCCAGCGCCCGCCGCCCCTCGTAATCCACCGTGACGCCATCCAGCAGGATGTCTCCGCCCGGGTTTGTCAGCGCGCCGCCGGCCAGCAGGCGCGGATCATCCGGCAGGTCCAAAAACGCCTTCAGCCGCCCAAACGCGGACTGGTCCAGCCGATACTGTACATACAGCACATTCCCGATCGCGATGGGCACATATGCCTGATCGATCAGGACCAGCAGCGCCACCAGCGCGCCCGGCGTCAGGTTGCCGGTGCGCATGGCGGTGAACAGCAACCAGACCTTCATCGCCAGTACGAGCAGCGCGAACAGCGCGAAGAACGCCTCGTGAATCATCCGCATGCTGATCTTTGCGTCCGTGACCTCACGCGCTGCGGCCTTGGCGCGCGCCACTTCCGTCCGATACCGCCGGTTCGTGCGGAACACAGACAGTTCCATCAGTCCGCGCACCAAGTAGTGGTTCAACAACTCCTCATTGTCAAGGATCTTCGCCTTCACCCTGTATAGGTATTTCAGCAACAGGTTGCTGGCGATGAAGACAAACCCATACCCGGCCGCGATATACAGCATGATCGACGAATCGATCCGCTCAATGAATATGAGGCTGAAAATCAGCCCCGGGATCTGCCAGGCCAGCAACTGCAGCCAGAACGAATACAGCATGCCGCGCCCGGCCTGGGCGCCGTTTTCGATTCGGGCGATCAATCCGCCCGTGCCCAACGCCTGACACGCGCGAAAGCTCACTGTGCGCATCTTTGCCAGCGCCATCAGCTTAAACCCCAGATATACGCGGTTTTCCAACCGTATGTCCGGCGCATTATCCACATAGTTCAGCAGGATCTGCGCGCCCAGCACCGCGCCATAGGCGAAAATCAACCCCGCATGCAACGTCCCGGCCCCGAACGCGTCCAGCACACGCTGCAGCATCATCGGCCCGTAGCCAGCCAAAAAGGAACACAAAAAGCCGCAGATCAAATAGGCCGCGGTGTTGAGTCGGTTTTCCCGCAGGATCGTCAGAAAGTGTTTCATCAGCGGTTGCGCTCCCCTCATTATCCATTGCTGTTTACGCGCGGGCGCAGCGCTTGTCCATTGGCGGTTGACGGGAGCATGCTCAGCTGCAGTGGCCAACGGAAAGACGCTGTGCTGAGCAAACGAGTCGCTGTTGCCTTCGCATGAGGGCACACATCGCATCTTGTCAGATTCTGTGAGCAGTATATCACGAGGCCGCTCCGAGGCGCAAGCGAGATGGCGCGCCGCAGTAGAACCGACCCGAGATGATGAACGCGCAACGCACGCAAGTGTCATCTTGAGCGCCAGCGAAGGACCTCCCCCGCCATCAGGCGACATCTGACATAGACAGACCGCACGCTCACATGTGGCGGTCCTTCGCTGGCGCTCAGGGTGCGCGGTTGGGGCCTAGCAGCATCCATGCGGTTGCACTGAAAACCTCGGGTATTGCGTTCCCAACTGCATAACGCTATAATGAACCCATTAAGGCAAAGGAGGCGCTGACCATCATGCCGGAAAAAATGCGCGCAGTCGTCGCCTACGGCGTGGGCGACTACCGCTACGAACTGGTTGACGTACCTCGGATCGGCCCGGACGAACTGCTTCTCAAGGTTGAGGCATGCGGCGTCTGCGCGGGCGACATCAAGTGCCACGCGGGCGGGCTCCGGTTCTGGGGCGGCGAAGGCAACCCCGCCTACTGTGAACCACCCTTTATCCCCGGCCACGAGTTCATCGGCCGCATCGCTGAAATCGGCCCAAACGCGTCCTTTGGCGGCTTTCATGTTGGCGACCGAGTCGCCGTGGAACAAGTCGTGCCCTGCGGCGAATGCTTCTATTGTCGGCGCGGTGAATACCACCTCTGCGGACCGCATTTTGTCTATGGCTTCAAGTCGGCCTACAACGGCGGTTTTGCTGAGTACGTCGCCGTTCGCAAAAACACGCGCCTGTATGCCATTCCGGACGACATGCCCATTGAGCAGGCCGCGTTGATTGAGCCCTATGCCTGCGGCCTCCATGCTGTAGACCGCGCCCAAATCACCGAGGCCGACGTGGTGGTCATCGCCGGCGCGGGCACACTGGGCCTCTCGATGATCACCGCCGCATCCAATTTGCGACCGCGCGCGCTCATCTCCATCGAGCCCGCGCCGCACCTGCACGAGCTTGCGCTCCGCATGGGCGCCACCCACGTCATGGACGCATGGCCCCACGAGCACCTGCCAGAGCCCATCCGGTCCCTCACAGAGGGCGTCGGCTGCGACGTCTACATCGAGTGTTCCGGTCATGGCACAGCCGTTCAGCAGGGACTGAACTTGATCCGCAAGGGCGGCCGGTTCGTCGAATTTTCCGTATTCGCCGGACCGACCAACATCGACTGGTCCATCATTGGCGATGCCAAAGAGATCAGCATCTACGGCGCCTCTCTCTCTCCGCACACATTCCCCCGCGCAATCGAAGGCATCCGCACCGGAGCCTTGAAAACCCAAGGCGTCCTGACCCACACCCTCAATCTGAGCGACTTCCCCCATGCCTTCCAAATGGCCCAGACCCGCCAGTCCATCAAGACGATTCTGATTCCCCAATGAGCGTCCATCTGCTGCTCACACGCCCAACCAGCCAGCCATGATCGTCCGTTATCTATGTAAGCACGGCTCAACGGCAACGACCTCTTCACCCGAGATTTCGTGAAAACCATAAGGTCTCCTGTCCACCCGAAAAAACCCTTGACACCTGCTCCCAAATCCGGTATAATGACTTTTGTTCGGCCTAGGGGCATGGTGTAATGGTAACACGTGGGTCTCCAAAACCTTTGTTGAGGGTTCGAGTCCTTCTGCCCCTGCCACCTTATCACTGAAATAGTGATACAAAAAGATCATCGTCAAAAACGATGGTCTTTTTGCTTGTATCCGTCATATTCGGTATAAAATCTGCTGGAGAGGTGCATTTTCTGCAATATTGGCAATGATGTACATCATATCAGTCATCTGTAGACCCCTCCCCACACGACCTCCACACCCCTTCCAAGGCCATTTTGCCCCTCCAAACGGCGAAATCCATCCCTTAACAATGCAACCACCCCTGATACGAAGGTGCCTTTGGGTGCATTAGTCAGCTACCTTTGGGTGCAAGTTAGATTCTTCCAACACGTTAGTTCGTGCGCCTATACTCATATTCCAGGTAGGAATTGATTTTTGAGGATGGGTAAAGGGAAACCGCCCGCGTTGCTGCAGGCAGCATCGTGTCTAAACCTTTCGAGGTTATCACTATTCGCGAGGAAGATGAGAAACGGAACACAAACGGCAAGGGAGAAAGCTTGGCTTTCAGGCTATTGACTCCGCCAAGTTCCAATTCTTCCTCGATACTTTGCGAAATCTGACAGCTAAAGACGACGTTTTGAATGGCTACCACTGCCATTTTTATATAATTAAGAAAAGAGCCCATTCTTGCGGAGAATTGACATATTTATTATTATGTGGTAAAATCCATATACTATATTTAGGGAGTGGAATGAAATGAAGAAGAGCCTAGCTATCATTCTTGCTATTCTATTAGTTCTTTTGCTTTTTCCCCTGATATCAGAAGGATTTGGAGCGACCGCCAAAGCCGCAGGTAGTATTGAAGTATCGCTATCTTTATATGGGTCGGGAGTTAGATCAACCTATGTCACAATTCAGCAGTTACTAGAAGCATATGGCAGCGGCGGTGTAAATGTCTCTTCTGTAAATGCATATATCGGCACAACCTCGAGTGACCTAAAATGGTGTGATGGTTGGGACGGTGTAGAAGCATATAACCCTGTACGCACTTGGCATGGATACCTAGCAACAATACATGGTTTGCTACCGAATACGAAATACTATTTGAATTCAGTATTTGTTATAGATGGGGGCACATACAAAACCAACACCATCACATTTACCACGCTTCCTGCCGCAAGTATAACAAAAAGTGTTGTGAGTGAGATATCAGCTGAGGACGCAACGCTTACAGGTGAAGTCGATGACCCCGATTTCGATGATATTGTAGAGTTTGGATACTACTTCGGCGTGTCCGAAAATTCTCTTGCAAAAATTAGGTGCAAATCTTATCAACAAGGTGCAACTTGGAATACTGGGAAAGATCGTGCGGTTTTTTCCGAGAAGGTATCCGTAGGCTATGGAAATCTTCGAGCGGGGAGCAAATACTACTATCAGGTGTTCTGCGTATTGAAGCATGGAGATGGAAATACCGAAATCAAAGGAAAACTAAACAACTTTATTGCATCTGGTTGGGCACTTGTCCCAACCGCGCAAATTACAAGAGGAGAGACATTTGATCTTACAAAACTCATTACTCCAAGCAGCGCAGTGTCAAAGCTTAGACTATCTTGGTCTACTGCAGGGTTTACTGATTTTAACCAAGTCAGTATTAAAGGAAACAAGTTGAGGGTAATTGTATCGGAACTCGGGATGCGAAGAGGATCTAAGTTTTCCGTGACGGCTAGCACCGCCGATGGTAAAAAATCCACATGTGTCGTAACGCTACTTGACTGGCCAAAGGCCATTGAATATAGCTACAATTTTGATGACGGTCTGCTGGGATTTATGACTGCCGGTTCATCCTACTCGATAAACGTTGATTACTCTCCTTCCGATTTTGTAGACAAGCGATTGAAGTGCCTGTCTACAAACAAGAGTATTGTATCGATTACCAGCAATGAGAATGGCTCAATAGGCCTAAAGGCAAATAAGACCGGTTTTGCTAACCTGCTTGTTAGTTCAATGGGAAGCGCAAACGTGAAAAAAGGCGCAGTGTTGGAGGTTCGAAACGGCAATTATGCACGCGACTTGGATGCTGCTCTTTGTGCTGGCAAGAAGCAGTTTTCCAGTTTGGCCTCAAGCTTCACCATATATGCCGCACTGTATACGGACAATCAAGGGAAACTGGAAGGTCTTTTGAAAAAGGCCGGGTTCGCAAGTCCGACTGTGAGAGACTTGTCTAATGGCGGCAATAATCAAAAGCCTAAGTACATTGTCACAACAAAAAGAGCAACAAATGGCAGGCTGCTCGTGTACATTAATGTGCGCGGAAGCAAATCACTTCAGGATTGGATGAATAACTTGCAGTTTGGTACACTTCCGCTTGATCAGCAGGTTACTGATGCGCTTACCGCGCGATTGAAAGCGCGAGAAGTACCCGAACCCTCTATAGTCAGATGGCTAACGGGAACACATATGGGGTTCCAAGAATACGCCGCAGCAATGATTCTTGACGAGAGCAAGTACGATATACAGGTATCAACCATGCAAAGAATGAATATGGAAGATTTCCTATTTTCTAGCGATGCAAAGAATGCAGAATTCTTTATTTCCGGCCATAGCATGGGTGGTGCTGTCGCTGCGATATATGCAGAACACCTGCTCACGCATTGTATGATTCCAAGCAAAAATGTGCATGTTTACACTCATGGCGCACCCAAAGAATATAAGACTTCAAAACGAGATAAACTGAGTTCGAAATTCATAGATGCTTGGAATTTGGTTAACGCGGGAGACCCAGTGCCGAAAATTGGCGCAAGAATTGGTATCGGAAATAGGGTCGGTAAGGATCGTCAGTACTATAAGAATTCAAGCCAAAAGAAGAACTTGAGCTTTTTTCTTGAACCATATGGTCTTCCGGGAGCTGAAGAACACAATCCTGTAGTGTATAAATCGAGGTTTGCATATACACAATAGAGCAGCATGTGTTTGCGCTGTTTTATTGGAGCGTTCTTCGGTATCAAGACCTCTGTTTTTGCGATCGAGACGCTGTTCTTCAGATAAACACACGCCTCTTGTTGTGTGTAATACTGACTAGGCGGCTGGATCACACTGTGTGCAAAGCGCAACCTACACATTGCTTGACAGGTTCCAAAACGCAATCTTTGCCGTCCTGGATTGCCTGGGCTCAGCCTGCAAACGGGCGTTCGAGCAGCCCTGGATCGCATTGTGATTACCTCCACTCCACCTCCTCGCCGCTCTTGAACCGAAACACCAGCGCCCCACCGGGCTGCACGGTCACCACGTCCACGGTGGCGGTCCAGAGGCGGCCAGTGAACTCGGAAGCGTGGTCGCCGGTCTGCTCACTGGCGTCCAGGTACGCCAGGATGACCGTGCGCCGCTCGATCAGCGCCTCGCGGGCGGCCTGGGTCTTGTCCATCTGTGCCTGGACTTCCTGGAACCGTTCGGTCAGTTCTGCGTAGCTGGCCTCGTACTCGGCCTGATCCTGTGCGACGCGGGCGTTGCGGTCGATGGTGCTGCGCATCATGGCTGCGATGCCCTCCAGGCGCTCCTGGAGCTTGGGCAGGTCGCGGTCGTATTTGTCGGTGCTCAGGACGGTGTCCACGGCGTCTCGGCAAACGGTCACAATCTCCTCCTTCCGTTGTAACCGTCAAATAGGCGCAGGCTCAGAAAGTCTGCCCTCGAACCGAGCGAAAGCGGGCATAAGCATCTTGAGGAAATAGTAATTATTGCGGAAATCCCAATTGGGGGCGTTCCTGAAAACAAAGGTGAGGTAGGCAAAGG
>JAVBTW010000197.1:0-5462 GCA_031555975.1 Eubacteriales bacterium | reverse complement strand
CCCAGAGGCTCTCGCCCTCCTTGGGCCAGGTGAGCACGATGCCCTCTTTTTTCGGCTGGGCGCCGGTCGCCTGAGCGGACGACGCGACGTCGATGGTCTGACCCCTTCGGAAACAGCCGCTGACCTTGAGCTGGCACCGGATCTCCAGGCGGTCGCTCATCAGGGCGCCGGCCTCCGCATTGTTGGCTGCAACGGTGACCCAGGCGTCCTGTGGCAGTTCACCCGCCACCTGCAGAGAAAAGGGGAGTTCCTCTTTGATGGTGTTCACGCCGGTACCGCCCGATTCCAAATAGAGCACCTGCGCCTCAATGACACCGTTCAGTTCCGTTCGTCCATCGCGCGCGGACCACTCGGCCAAGGTTGGCCTGGCGCGCACAGCCAACACCGCTCCCGCACCCGGCGCGCCGTTTCCCAGGGCGATGGTGCCCTTAAAAGGCTCGGTGGACACCTGCTGAATCACGCCCGACTTGACCTGGACGGGCGCTTGGCCGATCTCCACGCCCACAGGCCCGGTGGCGTATGCGTCCTGAAGCACACGCATCTGGTCCTCGGTCATGGCGTCCGCGTGAATGCCCAGTTCACACTCGATGGAGAGGGTGCCGTCCTGTCCATCCGCACCCTCCTGCACAGCGGTGTACAGCCGGGCAATCTGCGCATCCGAGATCACATTGTTGCACAACCATTCCGGCAGTTCCACAAGCTCGTCAAATGGCAACGCGACACTGACCTTGGCCACGGGCCGCCCGGGCACACCGGTGCCCACGAGGGTCTCGGTCAGCACCTCCCCCTTAATGCGTACGCCGCCCAGGTCCGGCTGTGTAGACTGCACGCGCACACAGCCGCTGTCCATCAGCGCCATGCGGGCGTCAAGCTCCGAAGGCAGGCTGATCGCCTCGCGCAGTATGGTTGTCGCGCCCGACTCAGCAGCAAGCTTGCTGGAAGCGACATCCACGTACTGACGCTCGAGGCCCTGGATACCCTCAATGTCCTCAATGAGCTCGATGGTCGAAAGCTCTGTCACCTGAGCGTGGAGCGAGACTGCGATGCGAAAGACCATGTGCCCGTTTTCATAGGAAGGGTCCACGTTTTCCACTTGACCCTGGACGCGCAGGATTTGGCCCGGCTGCGCGCCGTCCATGTCGATGACCTGGCTGAGTTTCGCGGTGGCGGCCAAGGCGCGGACCGCGGTCTCATCCCCCTGGCGATAGAGGCACTGGCAGAGAATGGCGCCGTCAAGGACGACACGGCCATGCTGAACCTCGGATTGGTGGATGGACAGGGTGGCGTCGGCGATCAGCGGACGAACGGGGTCGCGCCCCGCGCCCGGCACCATGGTTTCCGCCGAGACCAGCGCCTGCTGGGTGCCGTCCCCGACGAGGCGCTCGACCTCGAGCGGCTTTTGGATGATATTCAATTCCATGTTTGCCCTCCTCCCGGCTAATAGGCGGTGCGCTCGATGAACCGTATGCGCTTTTCGGAGGGGATATGCCTTTGGCACGTCCCCGTTTCATCCATCTGTTCAAGGCTTGAATAATATGGTATAATGCTCAAACACATCAACACCATACAAGGAGGCCTTCCATCCATGTCAGCAAAAGTCCTGTTTTCCAACATGGCCTACGCGCAATATGAGGCCAGCCAAACCCTGCCTGAAAAGTTCTCCCGCATGTTGAAAAAGAGCGGATTGAAGGACAAGCTCAAAGGAAAGACCGTCGCCATCAAGATGCACGTGGGGGATCACGTGGGCTATTCCACAATTCCGCCCATCTTCGTGCGCAAGCTGGTGTCCTTCGTACAGAGCTGTGGCGCGGAATGCTTCATCACGGACCACGCGGTCGCGGAGCGCCATCCGGAGCATCGTGGGTATACCGAATCCAACCTGGGCTGCCCGGTACTGGATGCCTGCAGCTATTTCGGTCAATACTTCTACCCCAAAGACGTCGCGTTCGAGACGCTGACGAATGTGGATGTGGCGGGCCTGATCCACGACGCAGACTTCCTGATCAACTTTTCGCATGTGAAGGGCCACGGAAGCTGCGGTTTCGGCGGCGCGTGCAAGAACATCGCGATGGGCTGCGTCACGCAGCGTACGCGGCACCAAATCCACGGGCTAGAGGGCGGACTGGTATGGGATGGGCAGAAGTGTACACACTGCAAAAAGTGCCTCGGATCCTGCAACCATCACGCCAATGAGTTCCGCGAGGACGGTCAGTACTCGGTCAACTACCACCACTGTACGCTGTGCCAGCACTGCGTCAAGGTCTGTCCGACCGGCGCAATTGCGCTGGACTCCCACGACTATCAGGATTTCCAAACCGGCATGGCCATCACCACCAAGACGGTGCTGGACACGTTCGAGCCGGGCAACGCCTACTATATCAATGTGCTGACCCAGATCACCGCCATGTGCGACTGCTGGGGGCTCACCACACCGTCGCTGGTGCCGGACATCGGCATCATGGCATCGGATGACATCGTGGCCATTGAACGCGCTAGCATGGACCAGATCCTGTTTGAAAACCTGATCCCCCAAGGCGTACCAATGGGCTATGTGCTGGGCGACCAGGGCCATTTGTTCCAGCGCCTGCATGGCAAGGATCCCTACATCCAACTGGAAAAGCTCAAGGAGCAGGGCTTGGGCACCGACGAGTATGTGCTGGAAATGGTAAAATAGTCGATTCATGGCCCGCTGGTCCGGCTGGGTTTGCCCGACAGCGTCGGCCGCATTCCCAATCAATTCGTTGAACGACTGCTGTAGCCCTGCCGTTGAACGACACCGTCCTTGACAACGGCCAGAAAAAGTGATACATTAAGGACGGGTAAATGTGCGCAAAACAGGGCGAAAGGACGGCATACAAATGCAAGACTTTTTGAACAGCGTTTCCGCGTTTTTCGCAGGTGTGTCGGACTCATTTGTGCAGTGGCTAAGCAACCTGAGTCCGCAGTATGTCGGCCTGATCCTGCTGGCGCTGCTGCTCGTGATCCTGGTGCTGGTCATTCTGCTGGCGCTGCGCGGTCGCAAGTACAACGAGGCGATGGATCTGATAGACCAGCAGGTTGACGCCATCATCGCAGCCAAGCGCGACGCCCAGGCCATGATCGACCAGAAATCGCGTGAGCAGCAGGACCGCGAACAACAAATGATGGAGCAACTCAACCAGCGCGAACAGACGTCGAATGCGTCCATTGCCGACAAGGAGCGCGCCTTTACCGAAAAGCACGATGAGCTGCTGCGCCTGCGCCTGTTCCACGAACAATACAAGGGCATCGACGACGCCAAGGTCGAGATCAAGCGCTTGCTGGGCGAGGCCCACGATTATGTGGATGAGCTCAAGTCCCGCGCCGACCGCGAGTATACCGAAATCATCGGCCATGCCCAGGACGAAGCCGCCTCCATCCGTGACATGTCTCAGGGCATGATGAAGCGCTCCCACGAACTGCTGAAGAAAACCTTGGACCGCTCCCGTGAGCTCATCGACGACGCCAAGCGCGAAGCGGGGCTGCCCATCGCTCAGATCCCCGAGGGTGTGCGCCAGGCGCTGCGCGAACTGACCGAGATGGATCAGGAAGCCACCGGGCAGGGCGCCGCCGAACAGATAGTATCCGGCGAAGTACCAGAGCCGAACACCGGAGAACCAGACCTGGACGACCAGCAATAACCCAGCGCTACAAAAGAGGGATCTCGTCCGAAGCAGGCGAGGTCCCTCCTATGTATTTTTCAAACCGCCACAATTTTGCCCAACCACAGTGCTAAAATGGCTACAGTGAAGCCATCGATTGGAGGCGATACGAATGGATGAAATGAGAAGTGGATACCGCGTGTTGGTCGCAGACGACGACATCAACGTGCATCAGTCGCTGGGCACCTACTTTCGGCGGGAAGGTTACCAAATGCTGTCCGCCTACGATGGTGAGGACGCCATCAAACAGGTGCGCCAGTCGCGCCCGAACATGATGCTGTTGGACATCATGATGCCCAAAATGGACGGACTGATGGTGTGCCGAGAGGTTCGCAAGTTCAACAATCTGCCCATCATCATGCTGACCGCGAAGGGCGAGGAGTTTGACAAGCTTCTGGGGCTCGAACTGGGCGCGGACGACTATATCACCAAACCGTTCAGCCCGCGCGAGGTGTTGGCGCGGGTCAAGAGCGTGCTGCGCCGCATCTATGAGCTCAAGGAGGAGCGCAAGGGGAACCACCTGGTTGTGTCCAACCTGGATATCGACATGGGCGCGTTTATCGTGAAGCTGAACGACCAGAATATCCCCTGTACGCCCAAAGAGATCGAGATTCTGTGGACCCTGGCAAACAATCCAGGCATGGTTTTTAGCCGCGAACACCTGCTGCAGAGCATCTGGGGCTATGACTTCCTTGGCGACACCCGCGCTGTAGACAGCCACATCAAGCGCATCCGCGCCAAGCTGTGCCAAGAGGGCAATCCCTGGGACATCAAGACCGTATGGGGGGTTGGATACCGCTTTGAGGTCGGCGGATAAGGAGAAACATGCGCCACGCATGCGCAGCATATTCAGCAAGCTGCTGACCGGCTATATTGCGCTCACGGTCATGATCGTGATCCTAACGGCACTGGTCAGCTTCTTTTTGGTGCGCCAATATACCATCAGCACCAATAAGGCCACCTTACAAGACAAGGCGGAGACCATCGCCGAAATGCTGTCCCGCCCTGGCGGCGGCACATGGGTGCTCAACTCAAGTCGGCTCGAAGACATGCTGCACCTGGCGGACGCGCATCTGACCATACTGTACCCCGACATGCGCGTGAGCCAGCCATCCCCACGCAGTTGGCCAGAGGGAGACGAGGATTACGAGGATTTCTTGACGCTGGACGTCAAAGAATCGCTGGATTCAGAGCTGCTGGAACGGCTGCTCGGCGGAGAACTGATCACTGACGTGCGCAAGTTGGACTTCCTGAAGGACGAAGTGGTTTTCGCGGGCGCGCCGGTGCTGAAAGCGGACGACACCGTCTCAAGCGCGGTTCTGCTGTATCGGCCCGTTCGCAAGGTGTCGTCCACCACCTACATGATCGCCGTCATGCACACCGGCGCCGGCATACTGGCGCTGCTGTTCGCGATTGTGTTTGCCTATTTCATGGGCAGGTTGCTCTCCAATCCCCTAGTCGAGATGAACAAGACCGCCAAGCACATCGCAGACGGCCATTATGGCGAACAAGTGGAGATCCACACCGCGGACGAAGTGGGGCAGCTTGGCGAGACGCTGAACGCATTGTCGAGCCACCTGGCCGTGGTGATTCGCGACCTGAGCGAACAAAAGCTCAAGTTAGAGCAAATCCTGACCTCCATCGGAGATGGCATCATTGCCATTGACCGGACGGGCCAGGCCGTCCACCGCAACACGGCCGCGCTGCTTGCGAAAGGCGGGCAGGAGGTGGCGGCCGCCCACTACCCTGTGATCGTCCTGCTCCACGCTCTGTGGCTCGCGG
>JAVBTW010000244.1:0-8071 GCA_031555975.1 Eubacteriales bacterium | reverse complement strand
TCGGATCAGGTCCGCAGTCTGCGAAAGGCCAATGATCAGCACCAGCAACCCAAGCCTGGGCAGCATGTTCATCACTTTCGCAAAGCTCCATGCGGCGTTCACATATTCCGAGGAGAACAGGCCCGTCAGCGACGTGCCAGTGTTGACAAAGATAAAGTAGATGGCCACCAATGCCAGCAAGAAGCCCGGCACCGCCAACCCCAAAAAGCCAATCGTGATAAACACATAGTCTCCAACGGAGTACTGGTGCGTGGCCGAGTAAATGCCGATGGGGATTGATACGCCCCATGTGACCACCAGCGTCAGCAGCGCGATGCCAATCGTGGCGGGCAACCGGTCGCGCAGGATGTCCTTTACCGGCTGATCCCACTGCATCGAACGCCCGAAGTCCAGCTTTGTCACGATGTTCTTGATCCAGTAGAAATATTGTTGGTATGTGGGCTTATCCAGCCCGTACATCTTCGTCATGTTGATGATGGACGACTGGTTCACTTCCAAGCCCGCGTTTTCCTGTTGGATGATGTACTGCGTCAGGTAATCGCCCGGCGGCAGCTGGATGACCACAAAGATAATCACACTGATCGCGATGACCAGCGGAATGAGCTGCAAGATCCGCTTGAGAATGTAATTCAACAGCATCGAAGGCGCGCCCCCTTCTGCGCCGGCTATGTTGAAGCCGACTAGTTTGCTTACCCAGAGGAGCGGCGCAGCCGCTTTTCTCAGCTGCGCCGCTATGCTTGCCTCCGATTAGTTCTTGTAGAAGAACTGTTCGCCCGAGAAGTTCCACGAGATGCCGATGCCGTCCGTCGGCACGTTGCCGATCTTGGTGTTGATCAGCACACACTGCTGCACGTTGATCAGCGGCTCGCACAGGTACAACTTCTCGCCCATCCACTTCGCCAGTTCCGGCAGCACGGTGTTCACGGCTTCCGTCGGCGACACGGTCATCAGCGATTCCACCTTCAGGTAGAAATCCTGAATCTCGTGCGGCGGCTCAAAGTCGTTGCTGCGGCCCTTGGTCCACCACAGCCTCCACATCGGTCCCCAGACCTCGGTCAGCCAGTCGCGATAGTGCCACAGCTGCGTGGAGTGCGCCCAGATCACGCGCATGGGCAGCTCATTGGCGTCGCGTTGCACATCAATCTGCGTTGCTTCGATGGTCTTGCCTTCGCACTTGAGGTGCAGCTCGCCCCAGTACTCTGCCAGCAGCTCCGTGCCGGGCACGATGTCGTTGGCGTCAGAGGCGTTGTAGATGTACCAGCTGAACGGCTTGCCAGACGGCGACGTGCGGTATCCGTCCGCACCGATCGTCATGCCCATCTCATCCAGCAGCGCGTTCGCGCCTTCGATGTCGCCCGTGCAGGGATAGTTGGGGTTGACTTCGCCGAAGCCCTTGTAGATGGTGTCCAGCATTTCCTCAGCGTCGATGGCCATGGCCAGCGCGGTCCGGAACCGCTGGTCATTGACGACCTCCTGCCACGCCTCGTCCTGATAGTTCATGTTGATGGCGTAGTCCACCGGGTTGACGTGCATGCGCGTGACATACGCGGTGACGCCCGCCTTCTCGGCGTTCTCGCGGTACAGCGTGATGTTGTCGATGGTGGCCGACTCGCGGGCGAAGTCCGCTTCGCCGGAGATGTACTTCATCTGGACCATCTCCATGTCCTCAACCAATGTGGATGTGATCTGGTCGATGTAGGGCAGCTGCTGGCCTGCGCTGTCCACTTTGTGATAGTAGGGGTTGCGTTCCCAGGTGGTGACGCCGTTGGCGCTGTCCGTCATGATCCACGGATACAGCACCGGGAAGTTGCTGGTCTCTCCCGCGTCCTTGAAGAACACGGCGGTCATCTGGTCGGTGGGGTCGGTCAGTTCCCAGTTGGTGCAGTCGATGCGCTCAAAGACCTTGAACAGGTCCTCGTCGGTGTAGCCGTCATAGCCCATGACCTTGGCGTACTTGGCCATGAACTCCATGTACGCTTCCTTGGAGCCGTGCACTTCTTCCGCGTAATCCGGGTGGAACCGCTTCAGGAAGTGGGCGGGCTTCAGCAGCTCGGTGTAGCCCTTCCAGCCGGCGATGGACAGATGCACCGCAAAGCCGCCGTAGGCGCCCTTGAACGCAATTTTGAACGTCCAGTCGTCGATCTTGGTGAAGGTGAAAGGATCGCCGGTGGACACGCCGCCGTCGCGCATCCAGTCCGCGACGACCGGGTTCACGCGGGGATCCATGACGAACTTGTTGATGGTGAACTCGATGTCCTCCATGGTCACCGGCTCGCCGTCGGACCAGCGAAGGCCCTCGCGCAGCTTGATGGTGAACTCATTTTGGCCTTCGTTCGCCTCGAAGGATTCCACGATGTTCGGCGTGATGACGTCGCTCGC
Organism: Eubacteriales bacterium; assembly: GCA_031555975.1. Lineage (GTDB taxonomy): Bacteria > Bacillota > Clostridia > Christensenellales > Aristaeellaceae > JAJDGF01. Next base: position 5,692 of record JAVBTW010000244.1, on the reverse strand, counting down.
CGCGGATTCCATCGTCAGGAACGCCTCGTTGTTCATGACGAACGCGTCCGCGTCCCAGTTCACAACCTTGGTAATGAACCGGAGTGTGCCGCCGTACTGGCCGTTTTCATATGTCAGGTATTCGGGAAGGATTTCGTCAGGCAGCTTTGTCACCTTGGGCAACCGATCCGCCACCGGCGGCAGCTCTCCGGACGCGACCCGCGCGTCAAGGTACGGGGATTGCGTGTAGGTGGGGGCTTCGGCCATCGCCGGGAGCGCCGCGCCGACAATCGACAGGATCATCAGTGCAGCAAGGAGCAAGGATATACGCCTCTTCATGTGATATACCTCCATCCCTTTTTTATACTAGCCCGCCGGACTTGTGTGGCGGGATAAGTATCAGACAGATGACATGATAATATGTTTCTCCAATTATATCGGATAATTTCAAATAAAGCAAGCGCGGATTGTCAATCCGATCATGATTATTGATGCTTTCGTAATAATTATATTAATAAGAAGGGAGCGTTCATGCCTGTATAAAATAGGGCAAAATTGCGTCACTTGCGTGGCGCATCGAAAAAATCACGGGATTTGTCAAGCGGCCGCCTGCTTCGCGCGACGCCGCCCGTAATAAGAGGCGCAGCCGCCATATGCGACTGCGCCACAGGAGCTTAACCCTCCCGTTAGTTTTTGTAGAAGAACTGTTCTCCGGAGAAGTTCCAAGAGATGCCGATGCCGTCCGTCGGCACATTGCCGATCTTGGCGTTGATCAGCACACACTGCTGCACATTGATCAGCGGCTCGCACATATACAGCTTCTCGCCCATCCAGTTCACCAATTCCGGCAGCACGGTGTTCACGGCTTCCGTCGGCGACACGGTCATCAGGGACTCGATCTTCAGATAGAAGTCCTGAATCTCTTGCGGCGGCTCAAAGTCGTTGCTGCGGCCCTTGGTCCACCACAGCCTCCACATCGGTCCCCAGATGCCTTCCAACCAGTCACGATAGTGCCAAAGCTGGGTTGTCGTGGCCCAGATCACGCGCATGGGCAACTCGTTGGCCTCGCGCTGCACGTCAATCTGGGTGGGTTCGATGGTCTTGGGTTCGCACTTGAGGTGCAGCTCGCCCCAGTAGTCCGCGAACAGCTCTGTTGCAGGCACGATGTCGTTGGCATCAGAGGCGTTGTAGATGTACCATGTGAACGGCTTGCCCGACGGCGACGTGCGGTATCCGTCCGCGCCGATCGTCATGCCCATCTCGTCCAGCAGCGCGTTCGCGCCTTCGATGTCGCCCGTGCAGGGGAAGTAGGGGTTGACTTCGCCAAAGCCCTTGTAGATGGTGTCCAGCATTTCCTCAGCGTCGATGGCCATGGCCAGCGCGGTCCGGAACCGCTGGTCGTTGACGACTTCCTGCCACGCTTCGTCCGCGTAGTTCATGTTGATGGCATAGTCCGTCGGGTTGACGTGCATGCGCGTGACATACGCCTTGATGCCCGCCTTTTCTTCGTTCTCGCGATACAGCGTGATGTTGTCGATGGTGGCCGACTCACGGGCAAAGTCCGCTTCGCCGGAGATGTACTTCATCTGGACCATCTCCATGTCCTCGACCAAGGAGGAGGTCACCTGATCGATATAGGGCAGTTGCTGGCCCGCGCTATCCACTTTAAAGTAGTAGGGATTGCGCTCCCAGGTGGTGACGCCGTTGGCGCTGTCCGTCATGATCCACGGATACAACACCGGGAAGTTGCTGGTCTCGCCCGCGTCCTTGAAGAACACGGCGGTCATCTGATCGGTAGGGTCGGTCAGTTCCCAGTTGGTGCAGTCGATGCGCTCAAAGACCTTGAACAGGTCCTCGTCGGTGTAGCCGTCGTAGCCCATGACCTTGGCGTACTTGGCCATGAACTCCAGATACGCCTCGTAGGAGCCGTGCACTTCTTCCGCGTATTTCGGATGGAACCGCTTCAGGAAGTGGGCGGGCTTCAACAGTTCGGTGTAGCCCTTCCAGCCCGCGATGGACAGATGCACCGCGAAGCCGCCATAGGCGCCGCCAAAGGACAGCTTGAACGTCCAGTCGTCCAGCTTCTCAAATTCAAACGGCTCGCCGGTGGTGACGCCGCCATCGCGCATCCAATCCGCGATCACTGGGTTCAGTCGCTCATCAAACACAAAATCGTTGATGGTGAACTCGATGTCTTCCATCGTCACCGGTACGCCGTCCGACCATTTCAGGCCCTCGCGCAGCTTGATGGTGAACTCGCTCTGGGCTTCGTTGGCCTCAAACGACTCCACGATGTTCGGCGTGATCACGTCGCTGGACGCCGACTGCATCGTGAGGAAGTGTTCGTTGTTCATGATGAACACGTCCGCGTCCCAATTCACGACCTTGGTGATGAACCGCAGGTTCCCGCCATACTGACCGTTTTCATACGTCAGGTATTCCGGAAGGATCTCGTCCGGAAGCTTGGTGACCTTGGGCAGCCGATCCGCCACCGGCGGCAGTTCTCCGGACGCGACCCGCGCGTCAAGGTACGGGGATTGCGTGTAAGTGGGGGCCTCGGCCATCGCCGGGAGTGCGCCGCTGATGATCGACAGGATCATCGCTGCTGCCAGGAGCAAGGATACACGCCTCTTCATTCGATATACCTCCATCCCTTTTTATACCAACCCGCCGCATGAGACCTGACGGGATCAGTATCCAACACTTCGACTTCGATACCATTTCCATCCAATTATATCGGCTCTTTGCAAACAACGCAAGCATCATTTGTCGATTTTCAATGATTTTCCGACAATTCCGTAACAGTCTTATTAATATGAAGGGAACTCTGACTAGCGCGGAAAATAGGTCAAAGTTGCGAAGCAGCATTTCAACCTGTCATCCTGCGCGAAACGCTCAGGATGACACCGCTTGCCGCTCGGGAACCCATGGCGGCTACATCCAATTGAACGACTCCTTCCGGTACTGAAGCGGCGTCATGCCCAGCGTCTGGCGGAAGTATGAGATGAACGCGGAAATGTCGCTATAACCGATTTGTTCGACGATCTCGCCGATCGGCAAATTGGTCGTCTGCAGCAGCTTGCGCGCAGCCTCCACCCGACGTTGGCGCAGATACTGGTGGGGCGTGATCCCCGTCTGTTGTGTAAAGACGCGCACGAAATAGAACTTGGACAGACCTGCAATGGCACTGAGTGCGTCCAAGTCCAGTTCGCGGCTGTAACATGCGTCAATATGGCGCACGACACGCTGGATCTCCGCGCGTCCGAACGCCAGCTCGCCGCTCAGCGCATACCGCGCCCGCATCATATGAAGGCACAGCGCCGACACGCAGTGGCTCATCTCCGCGCAGGCCAGTGGGCCTGACAGCGGATCAATGGACCTCAGCTGTCCAAAACAGTCCAAAAAGGCATCCGTGTCGCGCGGATACACGATTGTCAATTGATCGAGCAGCGCGTTGCGGCAGCCTTCCAATCCCGCGCCGCTGACATGCAGCCAATAAAAAACCCAAGGCTCGCCGTCCGATCGCGTCCTGTATTCATGAAGGTCGTGACATTCGATCAGCACCGCACTGCCTGGCTCAAGTGTGCTCTTCCGGCCCTTCCATTCGATCTCGCCCATTCCGGAAACCGTGTAGATCAACAGTGCGGCGTCCTTCTCATCCCGGACGGTGTAGTACCCCGCGCCCGCTTCAAAGTAGCCGTATTCGGACGCCTGATAGGGAAACGACTTGGTGAACGGACCCGCGGGACAGTTTGTCCAGTAGGACGCGGGGGATACATCCAGAAAATACGAGAGCATGATAGGGCCTCCAGCTGCGCAATTCTACCCTATTTCACGGCCTGTACGGTGCGACGCCTGCTTGCGACAAATGCGTCATCGAGTCGGTGGCCGAGTAAGCGATGATGAACTTGATTGCTGGCTGGACTTATCCAGCGCGCTGATCAGGCTCATCCTCAACCATACAGATGACACGCCACATTGTGTCCCGGCGCGGCTTCGCGGGTCTCGGGTTTCGCCGTCTTGCACTTGTCCATGCAGTGTGCGCAGCGCGTGTGGAACGGGCATCCGTCAGGCAGCTGACTGGGTGATGGCACATCGCCTTTCAGCAGAATCCGGTGCTTTTCGCTGTCCATATCCGTGTCCGGAATCGCCGAAATAAGCGAGCGGGTGTACGGATGCAACGGATTTTGGTACAACTCATCCGAACCCGCCATCTCGACAATCGAACCCAGATACATCACGCCGATCCGGTCCGAAATGTACTTCACCACATTCAGCCCGTGCGCGATGAACAGATAGGTCAGTCCAAAGTCGTCCTGCAGTTTCTGGATCAGGTTCAGCACTTGCGACTGCACAGACACGTCCAGCGCCGAGACTGGCTCGTCGCACACAATGAACTTGGGCTTCAGCGACAATGCGCGGGCGATGCCGATGCGCTGACGCTGACCACCCGAAAACTCGTGTGGATAGCGCAGCCCATATTCTTTCGGCAGGCCCACATAATTCAGCAGTTCGTATGCTCGCGCGCGCCGCTCCCCTTTTGGCATCTTTTCATGCACCAGCAGCGGCTCCGCGATGATGTCAATGCAGGTCATCCTTGGATTCAGTGAGGAGAACGGGTCCTGAAAAATGATCTGCAGGTCTTTGCGCAAAGTGCGCATGTGCTTGTCTGAATGGCCCGCGATGTCCTCTCCCTTGTACCTGATGGCGCCCGAAGTGGGGTCCAGCAGCTTGATCAGCAACCGGCCCGTCGTGGACTTGCCGCAACCCGACTCCCCCACCAGCCCGAATGTCTCGCCCTCCAAAATGTCGAACGAAACATCGTTCACCGCGCGCACCACGAGCGGTTTGGCGCCGATGCGCGTGGACTTTGATTCAAAATGCTTCGACAGGTTCCGCACCTCAAACAAGGCCTTATTCATCGCACACTTCACCTCCTTCCTGCAGAAAGCAGCGCACTTTTCGTCCGCCCGGCAGCGCGCGCAGCGGCGGCCGTTCCCGGATGCAGCGCTCCTGACACTCCGTGCAGCGCGTGGAAAACACGCAGCCCACCGGCAGATCCGACAGGTCGGGCACGATCCCCCGGATGGTGAACAGTAGCTCCCGCCTGGGCGTGGTCAGCTTCGGGATGGCTGAGAGCAGCCCGCGCGTGTACGGGTGCAGTGGGCTTTTGAACAGTTCGCGCACCCCGCCCATCTCCATGATGTTGCCCGCATACATGACAATCGCCCTGTGCGCGATGTCCGCCACCACGCCCAAATCGTGCGTGATGAACAGCACTGATGTCTTTTCCTCTTGGCGGATCGTGCGGATCAGGTCCAGGATCTGGGCCTGGATCGTCACGTCCAGCGCCGTCGTCGGCTCGTCCGCGATCAGCAGTTTCGGGTTGCAGCTCAGCGCCATGCAGATCATCACACGCTGGCGCATGCCGCCGGACAGCTGGTGCGGATAGGTGGTCATGCGCTTTTCCGGGTCGGGAATCTCCACCCGGCGCAGCAGCTCTATGGCCCGCGCCTCGGCGTCGCGTCTTTTCAGTTTCAGATGCAGCATGATCGACTCGGTGATCTGCGCGCCGATGGTGAACACTGGGTTCAGGCTCGTCATCGGCTCCTGAAAGATCATCGAGATCTGGTTTCCGCGCACCGAGCGCATCTTGTCCTGGGGCAGCTTTATCAGATCCTGGCCCTTGAAAAGAATGCGTCCGCCCTCGATG
>JAVBTW010000240.1:0-10912 GCA_031555975.1 Eubacteriales bacterium | reverse complement strand
GGTGTGCACCGCTTCCGCGGCTTCGATCATGCGCTGGGCATTTTCTTCTCCAGACAGGTCCGGCACAAAGCTCACCGCAGCGGCGATGCCCATGGGCACACTCTTTGTCGGCAGCACATAGACCTTCTTTTCAGTCAACTCAGCAGCCTGCTGCGCCGCGAGAATGATGTTAGTGTTGTTCGGCAGCACAAAGATCTCTTTGGCGTTGATGGATTCGATGGCCTTGAGTAGGTCCTCGATGGACGGGTTCATGGTCTGTCCGCCGTCCACAATCTGGTCCACCATCAGGTCCTTGAAAATCTCGGTCAGGCCCTTGCCCAGCGCGACGGCCACAATGCCAAATGGCTTTTGTTCGGCTGCGGCGCGCTCGGCCAGCATTGTCTTTCTGTCGCGGGCCTCTTCGAGCATGTTGTCGATCTTGATCGCGTCCAGCTCGCCCAATTCCAACGCCATCTGCAGCGCCTTGCCGGGCTCATTGGTGTGCACATGGACTTTGACCACTTCCAGATCGCCAATGACCAGTACGCAATCGCCGATGCGCTCCAAACGCTTGCGAAGGCGCGCCACTTCCGCGTCCTTCATATCGGGCTTGGGATGGCTGACGATGAACTCCGTGCAGTACGCGAACACGATGTCCTCGATGGCGCCATGATCGTCTATGTACTCGCCCGGTAGTGTGCCCGTGGACTCAGGCTGCTCAGAAACGTCCACCTGTTCGACCTGCAGCGACGCCAGAAAACCGGCAAACACCACCATCATGCCCTTGCCGCCGGAATCGACCACGCCCGCCTGTTTCAGCACAGGCAGCATGTCGGGCGTTTTTTTCAGGATCGCATCACCGATGCCGATCACCTTCTTCATCAGGGTCAGCATGTCGCGCGACTTTTGCGCCTCTTTTTCGATATCCTCGCCGATGACGCGGGCGACGGTCAGTATGGTGCCCTCCTTGGGCTTCATCATGGCCTTGTATGCGGTCTCGGAACCGGACTGCAGCGCCTTCACCAGCGCGTCTGCGTCCATGTCCTCTTTGCCGTCCAGCGCCTTGGCAAAACCGCGAAAGATCTGGCTCAGGATGACGCCACTGTTGCCGCGCGCGCCTTTGAGTGCACCCTTGGCGACGGAGCCCGCGACGTCAGAAACGGTGGGAAAGCTGCGCTCGGACAGCTCCTTCACGGCGCTGCGCATGGTTTGTGTCATGTTGGTGCCGGTATCACCGTCCGGCACAGGAAACACATTCAGGGCATCAATGCTGGTGCGATTGTTCTCCAGCAGCGCGGCGCCGCTTAAAAACATCTCCTTGAGCATCATCCCGTCGATCGCTTTGATGGCCAAGCCTCTTACCTCCTAGACTCCTAGCATCACGGCACAGCGGGCCGCTGTCAGACGCGGATGTCCTCCACGTTGACGTTGACCTTGTTGACCTTGATGCCGGTCAGGTGTTCTATCTTGTATTTGACGGTGTCGATGATGGTCTCGCAGACCGCGCCGATCGAGATGCCGTATTCGACGATGATGTACAGCTCCACGTTGACGCTGTCCTTGGCGGGCAGAATGCGTACGCCGCGACCCAGGTTCTCGCGCCCAAACAACTGCACGATGCCGTCGGTGGTGCGCTTGGACGCCATGCCCACGATGCCATAGCACTCCAGCGCCGCATAACCGGCAACCTTCAGCAGCACTTCATCATTGACCGACACAGTCCCCAGCTCGTTCAGGTATTTGCAATCCATATCACAGACCTCCACAGGATGCGCCCGGTCGCGCCGGACGTTCCTAGTAACCTTTAGTATACAGGTTTTCGCTCAATCATGCAAGCGCAGAAGTGAAAAAGGTTGAAAAGATGGGCTGCGAGGGATACCGAAGCTCACTTCAACCGAAGATCGCGGGCGCGCGGCGCACCGGATCGCCCATCAACCTGCAAGCGGAAATGTAGGCCCGCTGGAGCCGATGTCAACAAGCACAGGAAAATAATGAATTAACTTGCGTCCCTCTCCCAAACCTGCTATAATCAGTCTGTTTGATACGAACCCAAAGGAGGTGTAACCATGGGCAAGTTCTGTGAAGTGTGCCACAAGGGCATCTCGCACGGCAACAACGTGAGCCACTCTAACCGCAAAACCCGCCGCACTTGGGCCCCGAACACCCAGCGCGTGCGCGTGGTGGTTTCCGGTACGCCGATGCGGATGACCGTCTGCACCCGTTGCCTGCGCAGCGGCAAGGTCGAGCGCGCCATCTGATTATCGCTTCATCCTGTGCGCAAAAAGCGCGGCGATCCCTTTTTCTGGAGGGTCGCCGCGATTTTTATCGGCCGCATGTCATCCGAGCCGCCACAGGATGAAACCGATCAAGGCCAGCACCAAACCCACCAACGACAGCCAGAAGCGGATCGGCACCGACACCAGCAAGATCAGCACCCCGATCACCATCAGCGCCAATCCGACCCACTTGAGCGCAGAGTTGCCTCCGGCGGGCGGACACTTCGCAACTGAGTATGTATGCCGCTTCACGAAAAGCACACCTCCTCCCCTATGTGTACATCGTATGCGGGCAGGAGGCGGAATGCCACCGAAGGCTGAGCAATCACCCCTGCCGCACCCCCAATTGCCTTGGTAGATATGGCCGACGTTATATCGCATAAGGGAGGCGCCTCCATGGAGAGCACTCGCAGACTTCAGCCCATCACGCTGTACTTTGTCCTGATCGCACTCGTCGCGCTGGGCAATGGCTTTTCCGACAGTGTCTATGCCAACTACTTCAACGACGCCTACCATGTCACGACCGTGCAGCGAGGATTTCTCGAGTTCCCCCGCGAATTGCCCGGCGTGTGTTGTGCCATCGTGCTGGCACTGCTGGGGTCGCTGGGCGATCTGCGGCTGTCATTGATCGCACAGCTGCTGGCCTGTTTCGGACTCACGGTGTTGGGCTTGACCACGCCATCGTTTACGGTCATGTGCGTTTTTCTGTTTGTCAACTCGCTGGGCATGCACCTGTTCATGCCGCTGCAGGATTCCATCGGCATGAATCTGGCGGAGCCCAACCGAATCGGCTGGCGCATGGGGCAATATGCGTCCGTCCGCTCAATCGTCGGGTTTGTGTGTGCGGTCTGCGTCTTTTTGGGGTTCCGGTTCGAACTGTTCAGCTTTGTCACGCCGGTAAAAGTCACATTCATCATCGGGGCGGTCGCATTCTTGATGGCAGCAGGCGTGGCGTTGACCCTGTTGCGGCGCACAGGCGCGCAAAAGCAGGCGGTTCGGCCCACCAAACTGTTGTTCCGAAAGCGCTACAAATACTACTATGCGTTGGCGGTGCTGCAAGGGGTGCAGAAGCAGATCGCGTATGTTTACGGGTCCTGGGTCATCATTCGCATGCTGGGACAAGGCGCGGACGCCATGTCCCTGCTGTATCTGGCTGCGAACCTGCTGGGCATGTTCTTTGTGCGGTTGCTGGGTAGGTGGATCGACCGGTTCGGCGTCCGGCGGATGCTGTTTGTGGACGCGCTGAGTTTCATCGGCGTGTATGTGCTGTACGGCATCGCTGTGTACGCGCTGCACACGGGCGCAATGGCCGTGAACGCGGTATCCATAGGGTTGGTCTGCGCGCTGTTCATACTGGATCGGATGAGCATGCAATGCGGGCTGGTGAAGGCCGTGTATTTGCGCTCCATCGCCTTGGATGGCAACGACGTCTCCCACACCCTGTCCACGGGCACCAGCCTGGACCACATCGTAGCCATCATCGCCGCGCCCGTTTGCGGCCTGATCTGGACGAACGCGGGTCCGCATTGGGTGTTCATCATCGCCGCGCTGTTCTCGCTGGGGAATGTGTACATCGCGAGCCGGGTTCGCCCGGAGTTGGCATCAATGGGGGCGTAGCCGCAACGCGATGATCGCGCCTACAACACCCTTGACAGGAATGTGCGCGTTCTCTCCCTGTTGGGCCTGGTGAAGATCACTTCCGGGCTGTCCTCTTCCACGATCACGCCGTCGTCCATGAACACGACCTTGCTGGCCGCGTCCCGGGCAAACGCCATCTCATGTGTCACCACCAACATCGTCAGTCCGGTCTTGCCCAAATCTTTCATGACGGTCAGCACTTCACCGACCATCTCCGGGTCCAGCGCGCTGGTCGGCTCGTCGAAAAGCAACACTTCCGGGTCCATAGACAGCGCGCGCGCAATCGCAACGCGCTGCTTTTGGCCGCCTGAAATCTGCTTGGGCTTGGCGTTTCGGTATTGTCCCATGCCCACGCGGTCCAAGTAGCCTACAGCCTTCGCCTCAGCCGCTTGGCGGCTCCTGCCCAAGACCTTCATCTGACCGATGACGCAGTTTTCCAGCACCGACATGTTGTGGAACAGATTAAACTGCTGAAACACCATGCCCACCTTTGCGTGATAGTCCGCCATGGGCACAGAACCGTCCTGGATGTTGCGGCCGTGAAACAGGATCTCGCCGCTGGTCGGGATCTCGAGCAAATTGATGCAGCGCAGCAGTGTCGACTTTCCTGATCCGCTTGCGCCGATGATGCAGGTGACCTCACCCTTTTGCGCAGTGAAATCGATGTCCTTGAGCACCTCGTGTGTGCCGAATGACTTTTTCAGATGGCGGATCTCGATGACGTTTTCAGCCATGGTCAATCCACCTCCTTTTGTTGTTTGCGTACCAGGATGTCGGCGCGGCTGTCGGACTGGCTGCCGTGGATCACAAAGCTCTCCGGGCCGTCCATTTTCTTCTCCACGAAGCGCAAAATGCGCGTCACCGTGTAGGTCATCGCCAAATACACCACACCGATGATGAAAAACACTTCAAAATAGCGTCCGTAGGACCCCGCGGCGCTTTTGCCTTGGAAATAGAGCTCTGCCACCGAGATCACGTTCAACACGCTTGAGTCCTTGATGTTCACGATGAACTCATTGCCGATGGACGGCATGATATTGCGCACCGCCTGGGGCAGCACCACACTGACCATGGTCTGCCAGTGTGTCAATCCAATGGAGTGCGCGGCTTCGGTTTGGCCATCGTCCACGCTGATGATGCCGCCGCGAATGATCTCTGCCATGTAGGCGCCCGTGTTGATCGTGACGATGAAAATCGCGGCCACAAGCGGCGAGACCTGCAAATGGAACGACTGCACCAACACGCCAAAGATCAATCCATAGTAAATGACCATGGCCTGTACAATCATCGGCGTACCGCGAAAGACCTCGATGTAGAGGCCCAGAAACCCTTTTAACAGCTTGACAGCCCACTTTTTGAGCGGCGCCGCCTTGGGTCCCGGCTCGATGGTGCGCGCGATGGCGACCAGCAAACCCAGCAGAAAGCCGAGGATCGTGCCTGACAGCGCGATGATCAGCGTGTTGCCCGCTCCCCGAAGGAAGAGCGGCCAGTATTGTTCCAAGAGGAACGCCACCCATTGAAAGAAACCCTGGGGTTGGGCCATATTGCTTCACATCCTGTATCAATCGTTGTCTGTAGAGACGGCCCCATGTCACTCTATACCAGCTCCCAAGAAGGATGCGTGAATGAGCCCTTCATCCAAAATCCCCCCCTCGTCAGAGGGGGGGGTGCCGCGTGTGCGACAGGGTGCGATCTGGTTCCACGACTGTTTACGGCCTCCGCTGGCCGGCCTCGATCATCATCTGTGTGCGCGTCTCGGTGTCGATGGCGGCCAGCACCTGGTCGATCTCCGCCTTTAGCGCACTGCCCTTCTGCAGCCCGACACTGATCGCGACGTCCTCTGGACTCGCTTGAAAGCCCTCACCCTCGGGGAACGCAACATACGTCAGGTCCGGATTCGCCGCCACATCCGATTCCGCGCCGGGCCGTTCGCACACGTAGCCGTCCACGGCTCCGGTCTTGACAGCCACGATCATCGCAGGGAACGTCTCCATGGCCGTCTGCATGACGACGCCTTCGATCTGGCCGATCACACTGTAGTGGAATGTATTCAGCTGGCCGGTGATTCTGGCTCCGGCGAAGTCAGAGAGCTTCGTCGCGCCCGCGTACGCGCTGTCGTTCTTGACCACGACGACCAGGTCAGAGCTGTAGTAGGGCTCGGAGAAGTCGATGGTCATCGAACGCTCGGCTGTCGGGCTCATGCCCGCGATGATGGCGTCAATGGCGCCCATCTGCACGGCGGGGATCAGTCCGTCCCATTCGGTCTTGACGATCACCAGTTCGCGGCCCAGGCCTTCCGCAATTTTCTTGGCGATCTGAACGTCATAGCCGTCGGCGAATCCGCCGCTTTCGATTGGCACACTGGTTTCAGATTCCTGCGCCTGGGTCCAGTTGAACGGCGCATAGTCGCACTCCATGCCCACGCGCAGCGGCTCAGCCAATGCGCAGGCACCCGCCAGCATCATCACCAACACCAGACAAACCATCTTCCTGATCATGGATTCATCCTCCTTCGATATCGCGGGACCCAATACAAGGCGGCCGGAGCGATACCCTCACTCCGGCCGCCAAAAAAGCGATTTGGCGAACGTCCGTGATCGCGCTCCACAACCATGCCGTTGTGACAACCCGGACGGTATTCCCATCCAGGCCAACGCCCGCGCCGTAGGCAGCGCGGCCATTTCGGCGGCCACCCCTTTCACGCCGCATCGCAGCCGCACCACCGGCTCCGCGTCGCTACTGATTGTGCCCGCGCCTCTATCCAGGCCCATTTCTATGTATCATTGTACAGGAAAGAGCCGCTTTGTCAAGAGGGACAGTGGAATTTCACAGGGCAACCGCCTTCGGGCCTCAATTACGTCCTGTACTTGCGCTCACTCCGATCAGCATATATAATATACACATCTCATTACGGAGGTCTCCCTCATGAAAACGGTTCGACTGAATACGGACACCAACCTGCTCAAGCTGATTGCGATCACCACCATGCTCATCGATCACTTGGGCGCGGTGTTCTTTCCGGGCCAGGTGTGGATGCGGTGCTGGGGGCGGCTCGCGTTTCCCCTCTTTGCCTACTGCATCGCGGCAGGCGCGGTGTTCACGCACAGCATGCCCAAGTATCTTGGCCGCATGCTCATCATGGCTGTGCTTGTGCAGCCGATCTATGTGCTCGCGATGGGCCACATGCAGCCCGTCGCCGCTGGTGCTTTCTCCGAAAACCCGGTCAAGGCCTGCCTGGGCTGGTACATACAGAGTTTAAACACGTCAAACATTCTGTTCGAGCTGGCACTGGGCCTGGCACTGATCTGGAGCCTACAAACGCGCAAGTTCATCGTCACCGCCGTGCTCACCGCGGCCACTTGGTATCTTTCGCCCTACCTTCAGACCAGCTACGGCTGGAAGGGCATCGTGATGATGGTGATTTTCTACGTACTGATCGACCAGCCTCTGTCGTCCTTCGTGTGGCAGGCTGCGTTCATGGGATGGTGGGGTTTTTTCTCCAGTGGGCAGCCCTACAACCTGACCCAGCCGCACATGATCACCCAAGCCTACGCGATGGCGGCGCTGCCGCTGATCTACATCCCGATGAACACGGGATTGAAGCTGCCCAAATGGCTGTTCTACCTGTTCTATCCCGCGCACCTGGCGGTCATCTATGGGCTGAAGGTGTGGATGGGGTAAGGATTGAATACAAAAGCAGGTGATCCATAATGCGGAACAACCGACCGGTTTTGATCATGATTTTGACCGTAGCAGTCCTCGCCGTGGCCATGACAGCGACGATCGTGCTGAGAAACGGCCAAGCTTCGACGGCCACAAACCCTGTGCCGGAAACGGCAACCGCCAGCGCGGATGCCGGCCTGTCCCAGCCTTCATTGACCACCTCGCATCCCGCGCCCACCGAGCGGCCCATTGCGCTCGCGACCTTGCGCGCTGCCGGAGACGTGATCATCGACTCGCCCATGCTCAGCGCTGCCTACAGCGGCGGTGCGTACAAATTCGGAAAGTACTTTGCGCTGATCGCGGACGAACTGGCCGCAGCCGACGTCACCACCATAAACGTCGAAGGCGCAATCGCAGGCCAGGGCGAGTTTGGCTATACAGGCTATCCGTCATTCAACACACCGCCAGCTATCCTGACCGCGTTGAAAGCTGCCGGCGTTGACATGCTGACCCTCGCGAACAACCACAGTCTGGACCGCTATTACGACGGCCTGATGAACACCCTTCGCAATGTAGACAAGGCTGGGCTGCAGCGCACTGGGGCATACCGCTCCCAGAAAGAACATGACGCGCCGCAGGTCTTTGAGGTGAACGGCATCAAACTGGGCGTGACCAACTATGCGACCGGCCTGAACGGTGTCGAAAAGCGGTCCGACAAGCGCGCGCTGAAGTACGGCATCCGGACCGTGCAACGCAGCAACTTCAAAAAAGACATTCAAGCCATGCGCGACGCCGGTGCGCAGGCGGTCGTGGTTTTCATGCACTGGGACCGCGAGTACAAGCGCATGCCCAACGGCGCCACGAAAAAAACCGCCCAGCAGCTCGCCGATGCCGGGGCGGACGTGATCATCGGCGGCCACCCGCACCAGGTCCAGCCCATTGAGTGGCTGGAAGGCAAAGATGGCAACCGCACCCTGTGCGCCTATTCGCTGGGCAATTTTCTCAGCAATCACGAAGGGGAGTTCCTGGACAATGGCATCATCCTGCAGGTGAGCTTCGCGTTGCTGGATGATGGAACAGTGGCGGTCGTGGATCCGGGCTACGTCCCTGTTTGGGTGTGGGTACAGAAGAGCAAAAGCGGCCTCAATTATCAGGTTCTGCCGATAGAAAAGACGTTGGCGGCAAGGCCCGAGAGCATGACCGACGCGCAATATGCGCGCATGGGCACGGCCCTCAAAGAAACGGACGACCTCCTTGCCGATTCACCCGCCGTCCGCCTTCCCTAACTGCGAATGCCGCGAAAGAGGCCGTCCTGGCGTACCCAACGTTGCTTCCGGCATGGATCCAAGTCCGTTCCCATGCGGGTTTTCATCCTCTATCCGTAGATGAATTGCAGCATTTGCTGTTGCAGAGCGGGATAGTCCACATCATACAGGCCGCTGACACCATTCCGCGTCTCCATCTTGCTCGTAGTCGCGTCCGGAATGCGCAACTCCTTGATCCGGTCCTTCTCTTCTAGCCCGCAGTTCAGCACCGACAGCGCCAGCGTCACGCCCTCCGCGACCCCGACATTCGTCTCCATGTGCGACAAGACTGTCGTCCCGATTTGCATCAGTTTCACGGGGTCCGCGCCCTGCACGCCCTTCATCATCGCCCGCATCACATTTTTCTGGCGCTGCGTCCGCTGCTGATCCCCGCCGTCCAGATGCCGAATCCGCATGTACGTTACCGCTTGGATGCCGTTCAGCCGCTTCTGTGTGCCGTAGCTCGTCAGCTTCATCGATTCTTTCTGCGCCAGATACGCTTCTTTCGACATCGTGTACATGGCGATGTTGCCCATGTATCGGTTGACCAACTCGGCCTCGTCCTTTGTGATGTCCACCAACACGCCGCCCAGGATGTCAATGATCTCGGCCATGCCCTGGAAGTTGACGATCGCGTATTTTGAGATGTTCAGGCCCAGATTCTGGTTCAGCACTTGCATCATCAACTGCGGCCCGCCAAACTTGGTCGCTGAGTTGACCTTCTGCATGCCGCGGTCCGGAATCTCAATCTCCATGTCGCGCATGACCGATGTCATTTTCAACTGGCCGGTTTGATTGTTGACCGACACGATCATGATCGTGTCGCTGCGCTCCTGGTTGATCTTTGACATGTCCCTCGCATCGCTGCCCATAAGCAGGATGTTGGTCCAGGCCTGATCCAGGCCCGTTCGCACACCCAGGTCGGACGCGGCCTGCACCGTCTCAACCGGCGCGCTGTCCACAGGATCGCCCGCACCGAAATCATCCGCGACTGGCTGCTCATCGGTCGGCTCCGACTCCGGCATCACGGTCTCCACCGCGGCGTTCGGGTCGAACACCGGTTGGGACTCCGGCTGCGGCTGCGGCCGGTTGCGCGTGGCAATGAACACAATCAACATGACCAGCAATACCAGCAACACCGAGATAAACGCAAAGAACCTGCCGGTCATCTTGCGCTTTGGCGGACGCTTGTTCGTTCGATAGTTCACGGTTTGGCCTCCTTGGGATTGAATGATGTGTTGACAGGATATCACACTTGTCTGGATCGGTCTACCGATGCCGTGTAAAGTGCGCAAGCCCAACGCGACGAATCGCGAAACGCTTGCGCACCCTGCCATGTTTTATGTTCGCCTACGCGCCCGCCACGGACAGCGCCTTTACAAGCACTGACGGGCTGCCGATGTGGGTTGATCCGGGAAACGCGAACCGCAGGTCCGATGCCACAGCCTCCACATCCATCAATAATTGGTAGAAATTCCCACTGACGGTGATCTGGCTCACGGCCTGCGCCTGTTTTCCGCCTTCCACCTTGAATCCCTTCGCCGACAGCGAAAAATCGCCGCTGATGGGGTTCGCGCCGGCATGCAGGCCTTGCATCTCGGTGATGAGCAACCCGTCCCCCAGCTGCCGGAGCAGCGCGTCACAATCCGCAGCGCCCGGCGCGATATAAAAATTGCTGGGCGCGACGCCAATTGGCGCCTGATAGCCCTGTTTACTGGCGTTTCCGGTGGACGCGGAGAGTCCTTGTTTTTTCGCGGTTTTCAGATTGTGCAGCAAGGTAGTGAGTTTTCCGCGCTCGACCACGGCCTTCTTGCTGCTGGGTACGCCCTCCGCATCGAACGGCGCGCCGGAAAAGCCAAGCGGATGGAACGGATCGTCCATCAGCGTAACCGCTCCGCTCGCGATCATATCGCCCTCGCGGCCCTTCAGCAGCGACAGCCCCTTCTGGGCCGCGTCCGCGCTGAATACTGAAGTGTACACCGACAGCAGGTCTGTCATCGCCGTGTTTTTCAACGCGACCTGATACTGGCCCGAGGGGACCGGCGCTGCGTC
>JAVBTW010000036.1:0-13836 GCA_031555975.1 Eubacteriales bacterium | reverse complement strand
GACGCATCATGATCATGCTGCGCCACATCCTGCCCAACTGCATGGCGTCGATGATCGTGCTGTTTACCATGGAGATTCCCGGCGCAATCATGTATGAGGCCAGCCTCTCCTTCCTTGGCGTGGGCGCGCAGCCACCGACTGCGAGCTGGGGACTGATGGTCAGCCTCGGCAAACAGCACGCGAACAACTGCCCGTGGGTCATTCTCGCGCCGGGCTTTGCGATCCTGCTGATCGTGATGGCGTTCAACTTCCTGGGCGACGGACTGAGGGATGCCATCGATCCATATTTGAAGAATTAGTCCGGTCGTGCGCCATCGAGCGCTTTCGCACGGACCGCCAATGATTTGAGGTGTACCATGCAGACAGCCACACCCCTCCTCCAAATCGACCACCTGACCACAGCATTCCACACGCGCAAGGGCATTGCCACAGCCGTGGATGATGTGTCTATCGCCATCCCCCGCGGCCAGACCGTGGGTCTGGTTGGTGAAAGCGGCTGCGGAAAAAGCATGACCGCCATGTCCGTGATGCGGCTGGTGCCGCCGCCCGGCAAGGTCGAGCGCGGAACCATCAAACTGAGCGACACCGACCTGACACTGTTGTCGAAGCGCGCCATGCGCCACATCACCGGGGACCGGATCTCCATGATCTTTCAGGAGCCCATGACCTCGCTAAACCCGGTGCATACCTGCGGCAAGCAAGTGATGGAGGCGATCCTGCTGCATCAAAACGTGGGGAAGGCCGAGGCCAAGCGCCGCGTACTCGAGATCTTTCAGCAGGTGGGCAT
This sequence comes from Eubacteriales bacterium, assembly GCA_031555975.1. GTDB lineage: Bacteria > Bacillota > Clostridia > Christensenellales > Aristaeellaceae > JAJDGF01. The sequence goes on along the minus strand of JAVBTW010000036.1, from coordinate 13,049 downwards.
TCCGGAGCCCGAGCGGCGCTACGATTCGTATCCGCACCAACTCTCCGGCGGACTCAGGCAGCGCGTCATGATCGGCATGGCGATGATCTGCAGTCCCGACCTGCTCATTGCGGACGAGCCGACCACGGCGCTGGATGTGACCATAGAGGCCCAAATTCTGCGGCTGATGAAGGCGCTGCAGAAGGAGCACGGTACCTCGATCTTGATGATCACCCACAACCTTGGTGTGGTGGCCGAGATCTGTGACGTGGTCTATGTCATGTACGCGGGCCAGGTGGTGGAGCGTGCGGATGTGTTCCGGCTGTTCAAAAACCCGTGCCATCCCTATACGTGCGGCCTGATCGAGTCGCTGCCATCGACAAAGACGGATGACCAGTTGCGGCTGCAGTCCATTCCCGGCATGGTACCGAATCTGCTGCACATGCCCAAGGGCTGCAGGTTTGCGCCGCGCTGCAGCAAGGCGACCGAGCGCTGCCGCAAGGAGGCGCCGCAATTGTACCAGCATGAGGACGGACACTGTGTGCGCTGTTTTCATCATGAGAGCGAGGTGATCGCGCCATGAACGAGTCTGTGCTGGTTCATGCAGACCATCTGGTCAAGGAGTTTCCGGTGCGGCGCGGCATTGTGCACGCGGTCTCCGATGTGAGTTTTGACATCATGAAGGGCCGCACCTTGGCCGTGGTGGGTGAGTCGGGCTGCGGCAAGTCCACGCTGGGCCGGCTGTTGCTGCGGCTGCTGGAGCCCACGAGCGGCCGTGTGCTGTATGGGGGCGCGGACATCACAAAGATGCCGCCCGAGCAGTTGCGCAACCAGCGGCGGAAGATGCAAATGATCTTTCAAGACCCCTACGCCTCCATCGACCCGCGCATGTCCGTGGGTCAGATCATTGCTGAGCCGCTTTCCACCCACGGCGTGGGCGCCAATGGCCAGGAGCGAGCGCAGATGGTTCGACAGCTGATGGACAAAGTGGGCATCCGGCCTGAACATTACGCGCGCTATCCGCACCAGTTTTCCGGTGGACAGCGGCAGCGCATCGGCATCGCCCGCGCGCTGGCGTTGAATCCGGAGTTGATCATCTGTGATGAGCCGGTTTCGGCGCTGGATGTGTCGATTCAGGCCCAGATTCTGAACCTGCTGCTGCAGTTGCAAGACGAGTTGAGCCTAACCTATTTGTTTATCAGCCATGACCTGGGCGTGGTTCGGTTCATGTCCAGCCGGGTGTGCGTGATGTTCCTGGGCAAGATCTGTGAGCTGTGCCCAACGGGTGAGCTTTACGATCACACGCTGCATCCGTACAGCAAGTTTCTGCTGTCGTCCATCCCCAAGCCCGATCCGACCCTGCGCCATGTGGAGCGCCAGATTCTGACTGGCGAGGTCTCAAGTCCCGTGAATCCGCCATCCGGCTGCCGGTTCCATCCCAGATGCCCTCACGCCACAGACCGTTGCCGCCAGGAGGAGCCGGCCCTTCGAGATGCGGGCAGCGGTCATCTGGTGGCGTGTCATCTGGTATGACGCAACAAAACCGGGCGGTACTGCCGTCCAATGAGGGTAACCGATGGAAGATGGAGGCCTGCACATGTTGAAGAAAATACTGCCCGTTCTGATCGCGTTGCTGTCGTGCGCCGCGTCCGTCGTTCTGGCCGAAATCCCCATGGGAGAGGGCCATTTTATCAACGACAACAAGCTGAACATCCGCTTGTGGGAAGGTGCGGACACCGGCAGGATGTGGTCTTTCGACATGGGCGACAATGAACAAATCGCGCTTGCGTCAGAGCAGACCGAGGCACAGGATCCCGGTGCGCTCGACGGCGCGCCGCGCATGCACCACTGGGTCTTTGCGCCCATGGCGGACGGCGAGGGATTGATCACGTTCAGCTACGGAGATCCGGACCAACCCAACGAGTCTGAGCGCACAATGTGTTATACGGTGGCTGTCGATGGCGGACGGATCAGTTTGGTCGAGGCGGAGGACCTGAGCGAAGGCGTCGACAATGCTGGTGATGATGACGCGGTCGTGCCCTACGATGGCGTTACCGGCGGCGTGGCGTTGAACGTGCCTGAGGGCATGGTTGAGACCGAGACGGACGAGGGCGCATTGCTCACCAGCGAAGACGCCACGCGAACCATCCTGATCGACTATCAGCGGGACGACAATGTGGAGGAGCTGTTTGGTCAGCTCAAGGACGCGGAAAGCGCCGCTGCCGTCTACGAGGACGCGGACAGCGGCGCAAAAGTGATCTCCAGTTCGGTCGATTTTGATGGCGACCCGCCTTCGGCCACGCTGGTGCTGTCATCGCCGGAAGGCTATACGGTCTACACAGGGTATCAGGCGCCCGAGGGCGGTGTGCTGCATGTGCACACGACGTATGCGTTTGGAGATGGGGTGGAGTAGTGAACGACCGGACCTACTGCCCAATCACCATGTCATACACCTTAAACTTGTCCGTTTTGTACATGTACAGCGTCAGTTTTGTCGGGTACGTCTCCGACTTGCCGCCGTTTTTCAGAATCAGGTCGTAGCTCACTTCGCAGGAGTAGCAGTTCTTGGAATAGGGATAAAATTTCTCCGCCTTCACGTTTTCGAACTTGTATCCACTGTTCTTGACGAACCAGCGTTCGTCGTATTTGTAGATCATCTCGTAGGCGGCTGTGCCACCCAGCACGTAACCCATGAATTTGTTCTTTTTCATGCGCCCGATGGAGAATAAGCCGTAGGCTTTGGCGACATCCACGGCGCGCTTGGCCTGGGATTTTGCCACAGCGTCGTCGTAGGTCAGTTCGCACCGGTATTCGTTCTGGCCAGTCTCATTGAGCGGCGTTTCGGTGCCGTTTCGGTCCATGACGCGGAAGGTGGGCTTGCTGAATGCGCGGACCACGCGGTACTTCGTCCAAGTGGGTACATGGACCTTTGTGGCGGGCAGGTGGCCATCGCAGCCCATCGGGAGTCCCTGCTCCATCACATATTCCTCACCCAACCTGGTGTCGCCCATGTACACGGCGCTCTCATCGGGCACGGTGAGGATGTACTCGCTCTTGGGCGCGTTCGGCATGGTCACGCCGGTGACTGCCCAACTGTGGTTGCCATAGCCGTCCGCTTCGTCCGTGGCGGTCAGGGTCAGTTGGGCGAATGCCTGATCGCCCGCCTGCAGTTTGTAGGATTTGCTGTTTGGGTCGTGGGCATAGGCGGCAACATAGCTCACAGGCCGGTTTTCAATCTGTTGGCTGAGATAATTGGCGAACTCGGCCTCGGTCTCGCCCTGGGCAGCGATGTCCAGCTGACGATACAGTGTCTTGTAGTCCCCTTTTGAGAGCGAGTCACAGACCGTCTGCGCCACATACTGGGGCATGGAAGCCTCGTAGGCCACCAGCATGCCCCGCAGTTGGGCCAGCCAAATGATCAGCGCGGCAACCAGAACGATCACCACTGACAGGTAGATCGCCCAGAACTTGTTGAGCTTCAGGTTCGGCAGCTTTTGCATCATTTCACCCTACTTCACGATAAAGGCAGTCGCCATGCCGCGCGGGCCGGTCAGGGACGAGCCCACGTTTTGGTATTCGCCGTCGTAGAACAGATAGCTGGACGAGCCGCCGTCCAAGTTCGCGGCGTTGACTGCGCCGTGCTCAAGAAACACATCGATCAGGTCGGCAAGCGTGGCGCCCATGCTGTTTACCTTGCGGCCGTCCACCACCAGCAGCAGCACTGAGCCGTCCGCCCGCTGGCCGATGGCCGAGCGCGGGTTCATGCCGCTGGACACGCCTTTGATGGTCACGGGCTCACCGTTGTGGACCAGCGCCGGACCAAAGCTCACCGCGTCGCGCAGGCCCAGTTCCTTGCAGCGCGCCTCCGTCTGCTTGTTCGAAAACACCAGCTTGTCGTCCTTGTCAAACCCGATCACCGTCTTGACTTCATAGGTGTCCACGATCTTTCCCCAGAGGAACTTGCCCTGCGAGACCACCATGCCATCCGGTGTGCCGCCTGCGCCCTGACCGTTGGTGTCCACGAACGCACCGCCATTGAGTGCACCAATCGCCTCGTAGCGCTTGGCGATCTGGGCCACCGTCTTGCCTGATGCGCCAAAGTTGCCGCAGGTGCCAACCGACACGCGAGACGGGTCCTTGACGATCATCATCTTGCCCACGAACGTCTTGCCCTGGATATCGATGACCTCGATCTCCGGCTGTTCCTTTTTCGCCTCGGTCTGATCTTCTTTTGATTGGATACTGACCAGCCTTGTGTCGGTATCCTCGCCCGAGTCCACAATCGTGTTGCGCGCACGCACGGCCTCGATTTCGTCATTGCTCAAAAACAGACGCGGCACAAACTTCATCGCGCTGGTTTCGAGGGCGGAAATCACCAGGATGTCGCTGGCGGTTGGCGAAGGTCCCTTGATGACCATCGCCACCGTGCCAACTGCGGCCGCGAGCAGCAGAACAAGCGCCGTGGCTGCGCACAATCCGATGCGCAGTACGCGACGCTTGATCCGTTGTTGTCTAAGCTTCTTCGCCTTCAGCGCCGCGCGCTTTTCGGAGCGGGTGCGTTGGCGGGGCTGGTCTGTCATTGGTATGTCGTCCTCCGTAAGATCAGATGGGGTGTGCTGCGGGGCAAGCGCCCGACGGCCGCGCTCAGGCGGTATTTCTATTCCCCAGCCTTGTGCAACAGCTGCACCGCAGCGTCACTGTATTTGGTCAGCAACCCGTCTGTCTGCGCTTTGGACTCGGAAGTGGCGTTCACATACAGCTTGATCTTCGGCTCCGTGCCTGAGGGCCGGATGCAAACCCAAGCGCCGCCGTCCAGCTCGTAGTACAGCACGTCGCTCTTGGGCAGGCCCGTGCGCTCCTTGCCGGTTGCACTGGTCCGCTCACCGCTCAGATAGTCCCTCACGGCCAGCACCTTTGCGCCACCCAGCGCCTGTGGGTGTTCCGCGCGAAGCTGGTTCATCACGCGCTGCATCTTTTCCAGGCCGTCCTTGCCCTCCAGGCCAAACGATGTGACCTTCTCGCCGTAGAACCCGTATTCATTAAATAGCGACTGCAGCGCATCGTACAACGTCATGCCTTTCTTCTTGTACCACGCGGCACACTCTGCAATCAGCATCGACGCGTTGACGCCATCCTTGTCGCGCACTTCGGTTCCAGACAGATAGCCATAGCTCTCTTCGAAGCCGAAGATAAACTGGTTACTGCCGGTGTCCTCGAACTGCTGGATCTTCTCTGCGATATATTTGAAGCCCGTCAGCACTTCAGACAGCTCCGTTCCGAACGCCTTGCAGATCGGGCGCGCCATCTCGGTTGACACGATGGACTTCACCGCCGCGGCATGAGGGGGCAAGGTGCCCTTGCGGCTCTTCTGGCTCAGGATGTAGTGCAGCAACAAGCAGCCAATCTGGTTGCCGGTCAGGATGTGCACATTGCCCGCGCCGTCCTTGACCGCGATGCCCACGCGGTCACAGTCCGGGTCCGTGCCAAAGACCAGGTCCGCATTGATCGATTCCTGGAGTTTCAGCGCCAGCGTGAATGCGGCAGGGTCCTCGGGATTCGGGAGTTCGACCGTGGGGAAGTTGCCGTCGGGCATCTCTTGTTCCGGCACCACATGAACCTGCGTGAAGCCCAACTCCTTTAGGATGCGCCGCACCGGCACATTGCCCGAGCCGTGCAGCGGCGTGTACACGATGTTGAGCTGATCGCCCATCTCGCGGGCCAGTTCGGGATTGACGCACAGCTTTTTGATGGCTGTGATATACGTGTCGTCGATGGCGCCGCCGATGTAGGTCAAAAAACCCTGGTCAACTGCGGCCTTCTCGTCCATGGGTAGGGACTCGCCAAAGCTGGTCTGGCCCATGAGCTGCTGAATCACGTCCGCGCGCTCGGGCGGCATCTGGCCGCCGTCCTCCCAGTAGGCCTTGTAGCCATTGTATTGCGCGGGGTTGTGGCTGGCGGTGATGACGATGCCCGCGATGGCGCGCAGATGGCGCACACTGAACGACAGCACCGGTACCGGGCGCAGCGAATCGAACAGGAACACGCGAATGCCGGCGCGGCACAACACCAGCGCCGCCTGCTTGGCGAACACGTCAGAGTAAGTGCGCGAGTCGTAGGCGATGACCACGCCGCGCTGCATCTGGTCCCGGCTCTGGCAGATGTACTTGGCCAGCGCCTTGGTGACTCGGCGCACGTTGTAGACGTTCATCCGGTTCAGTCCCGCGCCCAACACACCGCGCATGCCCGCGGTGCCAAACGACAGGCTGGTGTAGAACCGATCCTCGATCTCTTTTTCATCACCCGCAATGGCACGCAACTCGTCAACGGTCTCCTGATCGCAACTGAACTCAGCTAACCAGCGCTCGTACTCCTCACGGTAACTCACAAGGCTTCACTCCCCACTCAAGTCCATCAACATTTTCTGCAGTTTGCCCAGATGGTGTTTTTCCTGGCGCACGATCTCGGAAAACACCGTGGCGGCCTGCGGGCGCTTGGCTTGCTGTGCCATTTCGCTGTAGAACAGAATCGAATCCTTTTCGGACTGGATCGCCGTCTGGAGAATCGCTTCGGGTTTTTCAAAGCCGCGGTCTTTGACCAGGCCCATCAGGCCGCCCTGAAAAACCACTTCCGCGGCGACCGCGCTGAGGTAGGCCGAGGCTTCCTCGTCGTAGTATTCGTCGTCCGGATCGCCGGTGATCAGTTTATCGCGCAGCCTGTGAAACTCCTGCTCATGCACAGCCTCATCTTCCGCCAACTTTTGAAGCAAGGCCACCGTGGCCGGAGACTTGGCAATGCGGGCGGCGTGGCGATAGAACTCGCCGCCGCGGCGCTCCATTTCGGCCGCAATGCGCAGGCCCTCCTGGTCCGAAAACCGGATCGTTTGCATGAACATCCCCCCTTGAGCCTCGTTGGAGTTATCCACAACGCGTGCATCGAACACCCGTTTCTTGTGCAAAAACCGGTGGATAACCGTGGGTAAAAACCCGGTTATCCACAGTTTGTGACCAAGATGTGGCTATTTTTGGGCGGCTACATGGGCATCCAGGTCGCGGACCAGCGCGTCCACGTCCACGCCGTGCACCGCGCCTGCCTGTTCGATGGACTCAGAGGTGGCGTGGGGGCAGCCCAGGCAATGCATGCCGTAGCTCATGAAGATGGGGGCAGTGGTCTTGTCGAGGCGAAGCACTTCGCCGATGCTCATTTCCTTGGTGATCATGGTGGTTATCCTCCTTAATAAATGGTGTTGCCTTAAGTAGTATGGACGTGTGTCGTGCAAACAAAACCCGCGCAGCTTACAGGTGTTGTTTTAAGAAATCGACGGCCTTCTGGATGTCTATGGTGGGATCGTTGCCTACCTCGCGTTCGATCGTGAAGTAACCATTGTATCCGATGTCGGTGAGCGCCTTCATCCAGGCAACGAAGTCCACGTCGCCGTCGCCCAGCGGGGTTTCCAGGATGTAGTCCTCCATGCGCAGGTCCTCGATGCCGCCCTCGGCGAAAAAGCCGTAGATGACCTCGGGTCCCGCGTACTGCAGCTGCTTGCCGTCCTTGACGTGAACGTGAAAGATGAAATCCTTCAGTGTGTACACGCCGTGGACCGGATCTACATGGTCCAGTACCATCACCAGGTTGGCCGGATCGTAGTTGACGCCGATGTGCCGCTGGCCCACATCGCACAGGAATGCGTTCAATATTTCGGGGCGCTCTGGCCCGGTCTCGATGGCGATGCGGCAGCCGGCCTTTTCTGCCTCCCGACCCAAGCGCTTCATCGCGTTGACCATGATGGCGTATCGCGGGTTTTCTCTGTCCTCGGGCACCACGCCGATATGGCTGGTGATGATGTCTGTGTCCAGCTCTTTTGCCAGGCTGAACATTTTGCAGGTCTCTGCGATGCGCCAGTCCACTTCATCGGCCTTCTGAAAACCATGGCCGCCAAGGTCGCCGCAAATGGCGCTGACTTTGAGGCCGAGTGCCCGCAGGCGCTGTGCGACTTCCCTGCGAAACCCGGGCGTCCAGGTGTTGTCCACCGCGCCGCGATCGCCCACATTGAGCTGGACCGCGCCCGCGCCGATGGCCTTGGCGGCATCCAGGCCGCCCAGAACGCCCCTGTGGAACCAGTCTGCCATGACAGAGATGCGGTTCATGCTTGTCCTCCTACTTGATGACGCCTTTTTTCAGGATCACGTTGGCATAGATCGCACCTTCACCGGTGGCGACAATGGCATAAGCCTTTTTGGCGCGGTCATAGAACGCAAAGCGCTCAACTTGCTCGAGGCGCGTTTCCGGTTGATGCTTTTCGATGATGCCGTCATAGGTTTTCCAGATGGGCGGGATGGGGTCGCCTTTGCCGGTGGCCATGAGGGCGACCGGTGCTTCCACATAGGTGTCGAGCGGGTAGAGCGCCAAAATGGCGTCCAGGATCTCCGGCACACCGTGCCCGTCCAGGCGGACCAGGCGCTGGGCCATCGATGCTGCAGGGAAGTTGCCGTCGCCGATGACGAGCTCATCGCCATGTCCCATCTCCATGAGGATCTTGAGTAGATCTGGGGAAAGAATCGAGGGAATGCCCTTGAGCATATGGAAGCGCCTCCCTGTTTTTGTTACCCTTCATTATAACACGATTCGCTGGAAATGACAAGGAAAATGGGCGCTGTTGTCAGGGCAATCGCATCGACGCTTCACCGTCCCACGGTATCATCCTGAGCGCATGCGAAGGTCTCACTGCGATAGGATGCACGCCAGTAACAATGCCCAGAGGGGCGTCGGAGACAATGGCCCCGTCGCCCCGCATGTGGATCGTTGTGACGAAAATGCTGGCAGAGATGCCGCAGACTTGGGTTTACTCCTCGCCGCTGCCGTCGTCGCTGTCGTCGTCGTCGGCGCCCTCTTCCAGCGTGACTTCTATCTTGCCCGCCTGGAACTCATCGCGGATCTGCTGTTCGATGGGATCAAAAATTTCCGGGTGTTCTTTGATGTACTTGCGGGTGTTGTCGCGGCCCTGGGCGATGCGCTCGTCGCCGAGGGAATACCACGCGCCGCTTTTTTTCATGAGGCCCTTGTCAATCGCAAGGTCCAGCAGTGCGCCTTCCTTCGAGATGCCCTCGCCAAACAGCATGTCCACCACGGCCACGCGGAACGGCGGTGCGACCTTGTTCTTGACGATCTTGATCTTGGTGCGGTTGCCCACCACTTCGCTGCCGTCCTTGATCGGCTCGCCCTTGCGCACGTCGATGCGGATGGATGCGTAAAACTTCAGCGCCTTGCCGCCGGTCGTCGTCTCGGGATTGCCGTAGACCACGCCCACTTTTTCACGCAGTTGGTTGATGAAGATGGCCGTGGCGTTGGTCTTGGAGATGACGCCGGCCAGTTTGCGCAGGGCCTGGGACATCAGGCGGGCCTGCAAGCCGACGTGGCTGTCGCCCATGTCGCCTTCGATCTCAGCCTTGGGCACCAGCGCCGCCACGGAGTCGATGATGATGATGTCGATCGCGCCGGAGCGGACCAGCTGCTCGCAGATGTCCAGTGCCTGCTCGCCGTTGTCAGGCTGACTGACGTAGAGTTCGTCAATGTCCACGCCCAGCTTTTTTGCATAGACCGGGTCCAGCGCGTGTTCCGCGTCGATGAACGCGGCAGTGCCGCCCAGTTTCTGGCACTCGGCCACGCAATGCAGCGCCAGTGTGGTCTTGCCCGATGATTCAGGCCCGTAGATCTCGATGATGCGTCCGCGCGGCAGTCCGCCCACGCCCAATGCAAAGTCCACATGCAAACAGCCTGTGGGGATGACATCCACCTGCATCTTGCTCGCGACGTCGCCCAGTTTCATGACGCTGCCCTTGCCGAAGTCTTTTTCGATCTTGCCCAGCGCCACGTCCAGCGCCTTCTTGCGCTCTTCGCCCAGCTTGCGCGTTGCTGCCTCTTTGACGGGTTTCTTCTCCGATGCCATGTATCTTTCACCTCAACCGATTATTCATGCGTTGTTGCCACCATTCTACCACATGTCGCGCTGCTTGACCAGAGAAACCGGTGCGACTTAACCCAAAAAGAAACGGGCGTTCGGTTTCGGACTGTGATATAATGTATGGTAAGGGAGGTGGGTGTATGAAGCTGCACGGCAGCGCGATCCTGCTGGCGGGTGTGGCTGCGCTGATCGCCGTTTTGATGGCCGTGTTTTCGGTTCGACCCGCCTCTGTGACGGTCCACGTCCCGGTCAAGGCTGTGGATTGTGGCGGGATTGCTGTGGTGGATGGGAGGGCGAAGATTGACCTCAACCGGGCCGATGCTTCGCTGCTGATGGAGCTGCCTGGCGTGGGGGCTGCCTTGGCGCAGGCGATCATTGAGGACAGGCCCTATAAATCAGTGAGAGATCTGATGAGGGTGAAGGGCATTGGCGAGGCGAAGATGGCGGGCATCGAGGAGCGCGTCACAGTGAACGGATCCTGACGGGCGCACCGCATATACAGCCATCAGGGGCGCAAGAAAGGACCTCCTACTCGCAGCGGGCGGCGCCACATCGGGGGGGATGCCGTCCGGGGGGGGGAGAGGGAAGTCCTTCACCGCGCTCAGGAGACACGGGAGGCGGGCGGCACTGCGTGTGCAGCGGTCGCTGCCGGGTACGGACTGCGCAGAGCGATGGGGTATGCTATGCGTCCAACTCTCCCGTAAACGCGATCGTTGCGGGCCCTTCCATGTATACGTGGCGGTCGTCCTCGTTCCATTCGATCACCAGGTCGCCGCCCTTGAGCGATACCTTGGCTTTCCGGTCACACAGGCCGTTCGCCACCGCCGCCACGAGCGATGCGCACGCGCCGGTGCCGCAGGCCAGCGTCTCGCCGGAACCGCGCTCCCAAACACGGACTTCGAGGACGTCCCGGGCCACAACTTTGACGAACTCCACATTGATTCTCTTGGGGAAAAGCTGATGATACTCGATGCCCGAGCCCAACCGGAAAAACCGGCCGTCGCCGGGCAGTTCATCCACGAACACCACGGCATGGGGGTTGCCCATGTCAACGGTCGTCAGCGCCACGTCCTCGCCCAGAGCGCGGACGTGTTCGTTCACAAACCCCAGTTTGGGTTCGCCCATATCCACCCGCGCGGCCACAGCAGCGCCGTTTTCGATGACCAATCCCACGCGTTTGATGCCGGACTTGGTTTCGATTTGCAGGTCCGCTTTTTTGCAGATGCCCGTATCATACACATACTTTGCCACGCAACGGATGCCGTTTCCGCACATTTCCGCCTCGCTGCCGTCGGCATTGAAAATGCGCATGGACGCGTCTGCCGCGCCGGATGGTTCGATCAGGATCAGGCCATCGGAGCCGATGGAGAAGTGGTGCTTGGACACTTGCACAGAGAGCGCCGAGGGGTCCATTGGAACGGGGTTGTTGAAGCAGTCAATGTAGACATAGTCGTTGCCCAGACCGTGCATTTTGATGAAGCGCATAATGGATGACCTCCGGAATCGATATGATATGAGCATAGTATACCATGGAATGGTCCGGTTGAACACCCCTGCGAAGCCGCATTCAGCGCAATGCGCATTCGCAAGCGGGGATGGGCGGCCTGGTGAGGGCGGGTTATGCCTCCCTCAGCGTGGGCCAGACGGTTGTCATGAATGTCACAAAGCACGCACTGCTGCCCACCACATCCGAGATCACTTCGGCCCAGAACACACCTTGGACGCCGAGGAAGTTCGGCAGCATCACCGTCAGCGGCGCGACAATGAACGCCTTTCTCAGCAGCGAAAAGAAGACCGCTTGCTTGCTCTTTCCGAGCGCCACAAAGCTGTGCTGGCCCGCCATCTGCATGAACAGGAACGCAAACCCGCAGAAATAAATCCGCACAGCGGGCACACCGACGCGCAGCAGTTCGTCACTGCCATTGAACAGCCGGATGAAGGCGCCAGGGAACAGCATCAGCACGATGCAGGCCAACGTCGCGTAGCAAAAACACGACAGCGTGGTGAACCGGATGCCCTCGCGCACGCGTTCGTACTGCTTTGCGCCGTAGTTGTAGCCTACCACTGGCTGAAAACCCTGCACAAATCCGTTTAGCGGCAGCATCAGCATCTGGCGTATGGAACTGATGACGGTCATCACCGCCACATAAGTGTCGCCACCCCAGCTTGAGAGCGTGCGATTGCAGACGATCTGCACCACACACTCAGTCAGGCGCATGGTGAATGTGCTCAGACCCAATCCCGCGATGCGCTTCACGCGGTGCAAGTCGAAGCGCACGTACGCGCGTTTGATCCGCAGGATCGCCTTTTGGGAGCACAGGAAGCGGAGTATCCAGGCTGCGCTGATTGCTTGGGAAATGAGGGTTGCCAACGCCGCGCCGCGCACACCCATGCCGAAGGTGAAGATGAAAATGGGGTCCAGCGCCGTGTTTAGCACTGCGCCGATGGCCACCGACATCATGCCCGTGCGCGTAAACCCTTGCGCGTTGATGAACGGGTTTAGGCCCAAGCTCAGCATCACAAACATCGTGCCCGCAAGGTAGAGCTGCATGTACGCCTGCGCGTAGGGCAGGATGGTTTCGCTGGCGCCGAAGGCGGTTAACAGCTGGGGCAACAGCGCGAGGGACAGGCATGTGATCACTGTGCCCGATAGCACCAGCATGAACAATGAGCAGCCCAAGATCTTTTCGGCCTCGCCATCATCGCCCGCGCCGCGCAGAATGCTGGTCAAGGGAGCGCCGCCCATGCCGAAGAGCATCGCGAACGCGGACACGATCAGGATGATCGGGAACGATATGCCCACGCCGGCCAACGCCAAATGGCCTACACCCGGCATGCGCCCGATGTAGACCCGATCGACGATGTTGTACAGCGCGTTCACCATCTCCGCCATGATCATCGGGGCGGCGAGCTTGGCGATCAGCGCGCGCACATTGCCCTGTGCGAAGTCATTGCGCGATGGCTGCATGATGCGCTAACAGAGACCCGCAACCGCGCTCGCGCGGTAGCCGAGTTGGGCTTTGATGGCCTCGGGATCCGGCGTGGTGCTCATCAGTACCGGCAGCGCGCCTTCGATGGCGACGCCCTTGAGCTGCGCCGGGATCAGCACACT
>JAVBTW010000138.1:0-12103 GCA_031555975.1 Eubacteriales bacterium | reverse complement strand
CTCCACGATCTTCTTGGCTTCAGCTTCGTCCCATGTGGCGGTCTGCTGGGCAACCATCTTCATGGCGCCGGACTCAACCTGCGCGTTCTGCGGGCCGGTGCGGCCGATCTGCGCGTCGGAGCCCATGGCGCCCTGGATGTGGATGATGTTGTAAGCATCCAGCTTCTGGTCCAGCAACCACTGCACCGCCAGCTTGCCCTGGTTTTCCATGTCGGACACGACGGCGGCTTCGAACAGGCTCTCGTCGCAATCAATCATACGATCGAACAGGAACACCTTGATGCCCGCCTCCTGTGCGGACTTCAGCACGGTGTCCCAGCCGGTGGTCTCGGCGGCCGAGATCAGCAGATAATCGACGCCATCGGTGATGAACTGCTGCGCAGCGTTGAGCTGTTCGTCGTTTTTCAGGCTATAAAAGGTCTTGGCTGCATAGCCGTTATCCGTGGAGAACACCTTTTCAAAGTCGTTCACGTTGGCTTCACGGTAGCCGGACTCGGAGGGTGGGTTGTTCACGATGCCGACGGTGATTTCGTCGGCGAAGGCGGACGTCGCGCCAAAGAGCAGGGTGAATGCCAGCGCCAGAGCCAGTACCAAACGAATCGTCTTTTTCATGGTTCTACCTCCTAGTTGTTGTCGTGAGTGCGTCCAGTCCCGATGGACTTGGTTTGCGTTCATTGTATCAAATCCCAACGCAGCGAAACATTCACATTTTTTCGCACATGTAGCAACTATTTCCTGGAATGTCAGCGATCAGCGAAAAATGGCAAATTCATTGGGCGGAATGACAATTTCTTGCGCTGGTGATGCCACGCACAAAAACCAGCGACATCAACAGGAATGTGGTATAATGGGATATCACGAATGCTTCGGAGGGTGCCATGGGCAAGATCAGACCGCGCGATGCCGCGCCACGAACCAGCATCAAGCGACAAATCAATAAACTACTGCTGATCGCCGCCATGTCCATGCTGGTGATCGTCATCGCACTGATTGTGACGCTGGTCTCCATCAGCAGGCAGTATCAGAGTGCCCTGCAAAACGCCAACGCAGCAGCCGACTTCAACAAGGAATTCAAGAACGCGCTGGACCTGGAGATGTACAACCATGTGATCCGGGCGCGCAGCGAAACCTCCGTCCAGGAACTGCCGATGGATGAGTTGAATGATGCCGTGGCCGTGCTGCACCGGCTGGAGGCCACGACGACGCTCCGTGACAACCGCTGGCGCATCCGCAGCATGCTGAACATGTGCGAAAACCTGCGCGGCTACATGATCGACATCGCGAAGGCGGAGCGGTACGATGATCGGATGGAACTGCTGGAGCGCAACATACGGGGCGAGACGGGCCTTACCATGCTGATTGAGACCTACATGCACGAGTACATCGACGACGAGGTGCGAGAGCTGGCCCGGCTGCAGGGCGAGATCGGCACACAGGTGACCATCGTCATCGCCTGCACCGTCGCGGGTGTGCTGATGCTGGCGATCGTCATCCTGCTCTACTCGGTGCATTTTGCCAAGCGGATCACGGAACCCATCGCAGCGCTGGCGGAAAAGGCCCAAAAGCTGGGCGGGGGCGATTTCTCCGTGACGCCGATCGCGACGGGCAGCGCTGAGCTTCAGACGCTGGACAACGGGTTTAATGACATGGTGGGCCGCATCAACACGTTGATGGGCAAGCAGATCGAGGACCAGAAATACCTGCACCGCGCAGAGCTGGAACTGCTCCAAGCACAGATCAACCCGCATTTTCTGTACAACACCCTGGACTCCATCGTGATCCTGGCTGAGAACCACCGCGATGAAGAGGTGATCCAGATGGTCACCAGCCTGTCGGTGTTTTTCCGCAACTCGCTGAGCAAGGGCAGGGACATCATCACGCTCAGGGCGGAGCGCGATCAGGTGACCAGCTACCTGGAGATCCAGCAGATCCGGTACAGCGATATACTAGAGTACGACATTGAGATCCCGGACGACTTGCTGGACTGCATGGTGCCCAAGCTGGTGCTGCAACCACTGGTAGAAAACGCGCTGTATCACGGCACGAAGAACAAGCGCGGTGTCGGGCACATCCGCATCACCGGCGAGGGCCTTGGCCGTGACATGCGGCTTCAGGTCAGGGACGACGGCGCGGGCATGGACCAAGAGCAAATGCGACAGTTGCAGGCGGGCGTATACGAGGACCGCCACACCGGCCTCGGGCTGGTCAATGTGCACAAGCGCATCAAGTTGTACTGCGGAGACGCCTACGGACTCTCCTTTGAGAGCGAACTGGGCAAGGGCACCACGGTGTCCGTGCTGCTGCCGAAAGACATGTTGCCGGATTGACGAAGGAGGACGAACGATGAATAGGCGTCTCTCGTTATGCATGCTTGCCCTCTTGCTTTTCAGCCTTGCCGGCTGTGCTCCATACGCCAAACATGGCGGCGTTGAGGACGAACACTTCGAGGACTTTGTCGTGGTGGGCTTTTCTCAGGTCGGCGCGGAGAGCGATTGGCGCGCCGCAAACACGGAAAGTATGCAGCACGCTTTTTCAGAGGCCAATGGCTATAAGCTGATCTTTGACGACGGGCAGCAAAAGCAGGAGCGGCAGATCACGGCCATCCGCAACTTTATCCACCAGGAGGTGGACTACATCGTGCTGGCCCCGACCACAGAAACCGGCTGGGACACAGTGCTTTCGGAGGCCAAGGCCGTGGGCATACCGGTCATCATCGTGGACCGCAAGATCGAAGTGCAAGACGAGCGTTTGTTCACCTGCTGGGTCGGCTCCGATTTCCGCAAGGAGGGCGACACGGCCGCGGCTTGGATGCGGCAGCGGTTTGGTGAAACGCCGATCCGCATCGTGCATCTGCAGGGCAACATCGGCTCCTCTGCGCAGATCGGCCGCACAGAGGGGCTGGATGCCGGAATCATGGCCAACCCAAACTGGACCCTCGTGGCGCGCAAGAGCGGCGAGTTTACCCAAGCGAAAGGCCAGGAACTGATGGAGGAACTGCTCGCGAGCGGTGCGACGTTTGATGTGGTCTATTCGGAGAACGACAACATGGCCTACGGCGTCATCGACGCGCTGAAGGGCCGGGGCATCGCACCCGGCAGAGAGGTGTCTGTCATCTCCTTCGATGCCAACCGAAAGGCCCTTCAAATGACATTGGCGGGGGAAATCAGCTACAATGTCGAATGCAATCCGCTGCACGGCCCACGTGTGCGGGCCATCATCGAAAAGCTGGCGTCAGGCGAAACCCCGCCGAAGTTCACCTACGTTGAAGAAACCGCCTTTGACGCAGATACCCTCACCCAGGAGATCATCGACGGCCGGGCATATTGACAGCCAAACCGTCACCGAATCGGAAAAGGGGCATGATGTGCAATGTATCAGATTTTTGTGGTTGAGGACGAGCTGTTGATCCGGCAAAACATCCGCAATATGATTGAAAACATGTCTGGCCCTTATGCGTTCTGCGGAGAGGCGTCGGACGGCGAAATGGCGCTATCCATGATGCAGGACCTGATGCCGGACATCCTGCTGACCGACATCCGGATGCCGTTCTTGGACGGTTTCGAGCTGATTCGGCACGTAAAGGCCATGATGCCCTGGCTGAAGATTGTCATCATCAGTGGGTATGGCGAATTTGAATCGGCGCAAAGGGCCATCGCGCTGGGCGTGGACCTATATTTGCTCAAGCCCATCCGGTCCCAGGACTTGGTCGGCGCCATCATGAAGATCGCCGCGCAAATTGAGGAAGGCAAGACCCAAAACGCGCTTCCGCAGGGGTATGGGAAAGACGAGCTGCACATCGCGCTGCATCAACATTATATGCAGCAACTGCTCCTGGGCGGCGCGGATATCGGCCTTCTGCTCGAGCGTGCCAGGGTGCTGGAGTTGGACGTGGTGCACCCACTGTATCAGGTGGTGCTGTTCTGTTTTGACGATGAGGATGCGGGGCGCATGGCGCTGCAGAGGGCCCTCGCCCTGGTGCTGGGCGACAAAAAGACATCCCTGTATTATGACAACGGATCGGACCAGCTGGTTCTGGTGCTGTATGGCGCGAGCAGAGAGGCGTTGAGCGAGGACACATACCGTTTCATCAACATCGTGCGCCACGAACTGAAGGACATGTGTGCCGTCGTCACAACGGTTGTGGGCAATGTTGCGCAGCGGATCAGCGCCATCAAGGACGCGTACGGCGCGGCCGCCGCCATGCTCAAAAAGGTACACAGCGTTTCTGCGGGCCAGGTCATTGATGTGAACGACACCGCCCAAATTGCGGAGGGCATCGCGAGCTTCAGCAGTCCGTTTGGCGAAGAGTTCCAGCAAAAGCTGCTGTACGCGTCGGTGGACGAGGTGCCGGCTCTGCTCAGCAGCTATCTGAGCGGCCCTGGCGAAGATCAGTTTAACAGCATGCTGTTCCGCTACTACACACTGGTGGACATCCTCAAGATCGCCGTGCAGATCGTATCCCAGGCAAAACCCAATCTGGACTTGAAGGACATCGCCGCGCGGTTCAGTGCCGAGTATGACGTTTTTGCCGCGTCCAGCAGGCGAGACAGCTTTCAGCAACTCGCGTTGGCACTGCTCAGCGAGGCGGTCGGCATGAAGCAGGAAAACCTGGGCTTCCTGCGGCACAGCCATGTGATCAGCCGCGCCGAAGCCTATGTAGCCCAGCAATACTGTGATCCGAACATCTCGCTCATCAGTGTGGCAAAGCATGTAGGCATGAGCGCGGCCCATTTCAGCACCGTCTTTTCACAGACAGTAGGGAAAACTTTCATCAACTACCTGACATCCCTGCGCATGGAAAAGGCGAAGGAACTGCTGGCCCACACCGACATGAAACTGTCTGTGATCGCCATGGAGATCGGCTACAACGAACCCAACTACTTCAGCCATGTGTTCAAGAAAAACGAGGGCATCACGCCCAAAGAATACCGCAGCCGATCCGCGCGGACTTAGGGCTTTCGCTCCGCGCGCTGCGGATCCCCGCGCGCCCGTTAAGTCAAAAACACCGATTTTTGTTGCGCTTGCCTGATCGCAGTTTATGGATTATGATAGACTGGGGATGGTTGGCGGCGACGCGGATACCGCACAAACACGGAGGAGGGCGCAGAGCAATGCATTACAAGCCGGAATGGGACATGATCAAGACGCACCCATTGCCCGAATGGTACGACGATTGCAAATTGGGCATTTTCATCCATTGGGGCCTGTATTCGGTACCCGCGTGGGCTGAGGTCACCTGGGAACTGGGCGGCGAGCCGTCGGACGAAGAGTGGCACACGCACAACCCTTACGCTGAGTGGTATCTAAACACCGTCCGCATCGAGGGCTCCCCCGCACGGAAGCGCCATCAGGAGGTCTACGGCAAGGATTTCAAATATGAGCAGTTTGCGGACAGGTTCACCTGCGAAAAATGGGACCCGGCGCAATGGGCGAAACTGTTCAAACAAGCGGGCGCGGGTTATGTGGTGCTCACCACCAAGCATCACGACGGCTACTGTCTATATCCGTCAAAGTACACCGATTACAACAGCCTGTGCCGCGGTCCCAAGCGCGATCTGACGGGCGAGCTGACCGACGCCGTGCGCGGCGAGGGGCTGCGGATGGGCACCTACTATTCCGGTCTGTTTGATTGGACCACGCACCCCTATCCGCGGCTGCGCCACGACGTATATGACTCTTACAACCGCACATATGGCTTCGCGGACTATTCCTATAACCAGGCCACGGAACTGGTGGACCTGTACAAGCCCGACGTGCTGTGGAATGACATCGGCTGGCCGGACAAGGGCCAAGCGGATCTGCCACCGCTGTTCGCGCACTACTACAACACCGTAAAGGACGGCCTGATCAACGACCGCTGGAGCTGCGATTGGTGTGACGTGATGACCGCCGAGTACCTGCTCGGCCGCAAGTCGCTGAACAAGAAGTGGGAGATGTGCAGGGGATTGGGGTTGTCGTTTGGCTATAACCAGAATGAAGGCGACGAGACCGTCATGTCCGGCGAGGCGCTGGTGCGGCTGCTGGTTGACTGCGTGTCCAACAACGGCAATCTGCTCATCAATATCGGCCCGAAGTCAGACGGCACCATTCCGGACATCCAGATGGATCGGCTGATGAAACTGGGTGCGTGGATGGCGAAGCATTCGGACGCCATCATCGCCACCAGGCCGTGGATGGAAAAGCAGCAGGACGATTTGGGCGGCGGCGTGAAGGCGTATTATACCCGAAAGGGCAACGACCTGTATGCGATCCTAGACGGGCTGTCGGTGGGCCGCCACGAGGTGATGCTGCCGATCAGAAACGGCAACGTCACCGTGGGGATTGAGGACGGCTACCCGACGCCGGTCAAGCTGGCGGGCTATTTCGCATAAGCCCACTGGCGGGCTGTCGTCCTCTCACATCTGTGAACCGAACCCGTCTCCATGCGGAATGAAGGGGCTGTCACACGGGCAAACGGCCTGTGCGGCAGCCCCTCATTCCTGTCAGTTCAGTTTGCTCAGCAGCGCTTGGACTTCTTCCATGATCGCGTCGTACGAAAAGGCGCGAATGCCCTCTTGAATGCGGTCAAGACCCGCCGCAACCAGCGCGTCGTGGGCGTGGGCTTGTAGCGTGGACAACTCCCTTTGCGCTTGATCCAGGTCATAGTTGTCCACGGCGCATTTGAGTGCCTGAAGGTGTGCAGCCGCATCTGATATCTGCATGGGCGCCTTGGTTTCCTCCGCCTCGGGTTGATCAATCACCGCACGGATGCGGTCCACAACGGCCGCGTAAGCGTCCAGCAGCGCGGGCAGGTTTTCCCGGACGAATTGAGCCTTGCCTGCCTTCCCGCGATCCTCCATGGCGCAAGCCAGCTCACCCAACGCAGAGGCTCCGATGCTGCGCGCCGCGCTTTTGAGGGCGTGTGCCTCCAGAGCGACGCGGGCGATGTCGCCTGCCTTCATCGCATCGCGCAGGGTCTGCATCTGAGCTGGCGCGTTGAAGCACAACGACCGCAGCACCTCCACATAGCCGGCGCGGGTGCCGCCGCAATGGGCAATGCCGGCATCCACATCGACGCCATCAATGGAGAGCTCAGCACCCGTGAAACCAACCTCCTCAGGCACGGATGCCGCGTCCAGCTCCTCAATGCAACGGGGTGGCAGGAAATGACGCAGCGCCTGCACCAACTCGGGCAGCATCAGCGGCTTGGCCAGAAACGCGTCCATCCCACTCGACAGAAAGACCTGCTTCATGCCCGCGACCGCGTTCGCGGTCAGCGCCACGATCGGCACCCGCCTGCACCATTCGATGGGCAACGCGCGGATGACCGCGGTCGTTTCAATGCCATCCATTTCAGGCATCATGTGGTCCATGAAGATGAGGTCGTATTGGTGCCGAGCGATCATGCTCAGCGCAACGCTGCCCGACTGCGCGGCATCGGGCGTGATGCCGAACAGCTTAAACAGCTCGGTGGTCACCGTCAAATTGACCTGATTGTCATCCACCAACAGGATGCGGGCATCCTTGATGTGGATGCGCCTCTGCGGGGCCTGCTGTGCCTGCTCACGCGCGGTGTCCGGCAGGTTCTGGGGAATGCGGATGGTGAATGTGGAGCCAGCACCATACTCACTCTGGACATCAATGGCGCCGTCCATGGCCATGAGCAGCCGCTTGGTGATCGCCATGCCCAGCCCGCTGCCCTCCACTTGGCGGTTTTTGATCACGTCCATCTGGCTAAACCGCTCAAACAGCGTGCGCAGTTCCTCCTGACGCATGCCGATGCCCGTGTCTGTCACCTGAAAAGTGAGCATGACCTTACCGCCTTCGATGGGCTGCTGGTGGCAGGCAAACATGATGTGGCCCTGTTGTGTGTATTTGACCGCGTTGCCCAGCACGTTGAACAGCACTTGCTTGATCCGGTGCTCATCCCCCACCAGTTCCGGGGCTGCGGACACGTCCAGGTCCGTTAGCAGCAACACTGGGCGGCCCTCCAATCGGATGTTGATCAACTCGACCACATCGTACAACAGTGAGCGCAGCCAGTAGTGCGACTCGTGCAGTTCCACGCCGCCCTTTTCGATCTTCGAGACCTCCATCACATCGTCAATCAAGTCGATCAGGTTCAAACCCGCGGACTTGATCTGCATTGCGTTCTGGCGGATCTCCCGCGTAGGCGTATCCGGTGCGGCGTGCAGGATCAGCTCTGACATGCCCACGATGGCGTTCATGGGCGTACGGATCTCGTGCGTCATGTTTGCGAGGAATTCGCCCTTGGCGCGATAAGCGCGTCGGGCGGATTCGGTCAGCGCTTCCACATGGCTCACCTGTCCTGTGACGAACCGGATGAACAGGTTCGAGAACAGCCAGCCTGACTCCATCAGCGCGAAGATGTACACATACTCCATCGGCCGAAACACCTTGAACGCGTACATCGGGAATCGCCAGATGAAAAACGCGAACGCCAAATTCCAGAACACGCAGACCACCATCAGCAGCCTTCTGTTCATGAACGTGGATGTGGCGATGGTGATCAGCAACAACACGAACGGAGCTGATATGATGATGCCTTCGCGGTAGGCCATGAAAAAGTTGTAGAGGATCAACAGGTACATGAAGGCGCCTGCTCGGACCTCGACAGGAAGAGGGCGGATCTCTGCGATGCACCACAACAGCACACCCAGCAACAGCCCGACCATGGCCATCTGTGGGTAGTTTTCCATCTCCACGATGGTCATCAGATACAGCAGGCAGATGATCCAACTGATGGCGGCACAGGCGCGCAGCATCTTTTGGCCGTTCATCATTTGGCGCCTCCGGTCTGCGCGCGCAACTGTCCGACCAAATGTTGAGCGCACAATGAGGTCTGTTCATAGGAAAATTGATCGATCGCCATGCCCAGCTCTGAGATACCCTTTGCGGTGCCGGCGCGCAGCGGGCGGGCTTGTATGTGACAGAGCTCCGCCTTTGCGCCTTCCATATCGTAGACCTCGGCGCATGTCGCAATCGCCTCCAGTCGACGGATCAACTCATCCATTTCCAGCGGCGCGCCTGTCGCCGGTCCCACCTGCGCGTTCTGGTCATGCACTATGGGCGTCACCGCATCCAATATGCGGGTGTATTCGGAGAACAGCGGGCCGATCAGCTTTACGCCTCCGGTCCGGTCAGAGACCTTGGCCAATCGCTCGATGTCCGCCGCCAGCGCGGACAGCGTCTGCGCCCCGATGGACGCGCTGACGGACTTGAGCGAATGCGCCTCGATCGCAAAACCCGGCGCGTCGTCCGCGTTGAAGCACTGCTGCATGCGCCGGATCTGTTCAGGGCCACTGCCCGCGAACACGCGAAGCACTTCTTTGTATGCCGTGAGGGTGCCGCCGCAATGCGCCACACCCTGGTTAACATCCACGCCCGGCAAGCGCAATCGAAGATGCTCCGCATCGAACGCTTCAATTTGCTGCGACTTACCGGCACAGGCGAACGAGGCCAGATACGCGCGCAAAACACGCTCCAACTCCAGGTTTTCTATGGGTTTGATGAGGTAGTTGTCCATGCCGCCCGCCTTGAAAAACGCCTCCATGCCCCGATCATTGTTGGCGGTCAGCGCCACAATGGGCACCGTTTGATTGTGGCCGCCCAGCCCGCGCAGATGGGATGTGGCCTCCAGCCCATCCATGCCGGGCATCATGTGGTCCATGAAGATCAGGGCATAGTGGTGGGCCCGCGCCATGTCAATGGCTTGCTGGCCGGACAGCGCCTGGTCGATGTCGATGCCATAATTCTTGAAAATGCCCGCATTGATCTGGAGGTTGGCCGGGTTGTCGTCCACCACCAACACCTTGGCACCACGAAAGTACAAGTCCGCATGGAGGACATCATCCGGAGGCATGTCACAGGCGTGTTGCGGGATGCGCAGGTAGAACCGTGAGCCTCGGCCGGGTACGGATTCGATGTGTAGCTGGCCGTCCATCATGCCCAGCAACTGGGTGGCAATCGCCATGCCAATGCCCATGCCTGCGGACTCAGCGCTCTCCTTGACCCACTGGGCGCTGTCCGCGTTCAAGAGCCTGTCCACCGTTTCCTTGCGCATGCCCTTGCCCGTATCTGTGATCCGAACCGTCAGGTCTATCCGCTCGTCCCCGTGATGCGATTGGCTCACGATCAATGCAATCTCGCCGCTGTCGGTAAACTTGATGGCGTTGGAGAGGATGCTCATCACGATCTGGCGAATGCGCACATCGTCGCCCGTCATCGCGCGCGACAGCGGAAACTCCACATCGGTGACCAGCTTTATGGGCTTGCCCTGGAGCAGAGTGCGCGCATCGCCAACGATGCGGTCCATCAGCATCTGCGCATCGTAGTCCACTTCGATCAGCGAGATTTTGCCCTGCTCCATCTTGCTGATGTCCAGAATGTCATTGATCAACATCAGCAGGTCCATGCCGCTTGCCTTGATGCTGGCCGCGCGTTGCTTCAGCTCAGGCAGCGGCGCGCCGTCAGGGGCCGCCAGGATCAGTTCGTTCATGCCAAAGATGGCGTTCATCGGTGTGCGAATCTCGTGGCTGGCGCGGGCCAGGAACTCAGACTTGGCCTGCGCCGCACTGTCCGCCTCGCGAGCGATCTGCTCGCGCCGCGCGATCTGACGGTCGATCCAACGCACGACAAAATACGCAAACCAACCCATAGCGTTCATCATGATCATCAAATACACCATCTGCACCCGCGACAGCTCGGCAAAGGCGATCTCCGGAGACAACCAAGCAAACAGAATGATCAGCGTATCGCCAGCCAGCATGGCTGCCAGCACGGCCCTTCGTTCGAGCAAAGTAGCCGCCACGACGACCAGCAGCGCCATCACCAGCGGCGTCAGCGTTAGCTCCTTGACAGACCAAGCCAGATACAAGTCCAGCACCTCGGTCAGGATCAGCGCACAGCTCGTTCGCACGGTTGTGGACCACTGGCGATGGCGCAGAACCAGCATCATCAGCAATCCGCCGATCAGCACCACCAGCGTGTCCACAAGCATACTGCCGGCATTGCGCTCGGATATCTGGAATGCCAGCTTCACCGCCATCATCATCCAAAACGCTTGCGTCAGGATGAAAATAAGTTTTTCTTTATCGATCATTGCGCGGCCACCTTTTTTCTCTATGCGTAAGCGTTTACAATCTGCTCAAACTCGTCAGACACCTCAAAGAACGCATCACAGACCAGCGGATCAAATGCGCCGTCACGCTCATCAGTGATAATTTTTTTGGCCTCTTCGTGGGACAGCGCCGTTCGGTAGGGCCGGTTGCGCCGCAGCGCGTCGTAGACATCCGCCAGCGCCATGATCCGTGCGCTCAGCGGGATTTCGCTGCGCGAAAGCCCTTTGGGATAGCCCTTGCCATCCCAGCGCTCATGGCAGCACAGCACCATGCGTTCTGCTTCATCATAAAAACTGGGTTCACCCATCAAATCCCGAGCGCGGCGCATCACCACGGAACCCAGCGCTGCATGGCGCTGCATCTCTCTGTGTTCGCACTCGCTCAGCGCTGTGGGTTTGCCAAGAATGTCATTCTCGATGTAGATCTTGCCACAATCGTGGAATGGAGCCGAAAGCCTGAGCTTCAGGATGAATGTATCGTCGATCTGGTCTTTGTAATTGCCTTGGGCGCGCAAGGTCTCAGACAACAACGTCACAAACGCCATCACGCGTTCGATATGCCCCTCAGGCGCATCCTCGAACCGGTCCACCAGCGCCACCACTGTCTTGATCGTGACCTCCGTCAACTTTTTAATGGTGTTGGCCTCATAAATGATCTTTTGTTCGCGCCAGTAGCACTGGATCTGAAAATCGATCCGTTTTTTGGCCAGCGCGGGTATGATCGGCTTTTTGATGTAGTCCACGATCCCCAGATCAAACGCGCTGATCTCTGACTCTACATCCGTGCGCGCCGTCACGAAAATGACCGGCACCGATTCCATGCCCGGCATCTTTTTCACCTGGCGGAACGTCTCAAACCCGCTCAGTTCCGGCATGTCGATATCCATCAAAATCAGATCGACGTTCGGATGTTTCGCCAGATAACCCACCGCCTCCGGCGCCCGTGAAAACGGCGTGATTCGGTACGCATCGCTCAGTGCGCGC
>JAVBTW010000208.1:0-11050 GCA_031555975.1 Eubacteriales bacterium | reverse complement strand
TCGCGCAGCAGGCCGACAATGTCCGTCATGGAGATCATGCTCTCGGCGCCGAGTGCACCGGCGATGCGCGATGCGGCGGTGTCGGCGTTGATGTTGTACACGCGGCCGTCCGCGTCGTGGCCGATGGTGGAGATGACGGGGATGTAGCCTGCCTCCAGCACGTCCAGGATCGGCTTGACGTTCACTTCCGTGATCTCGCCCACGAACCCGAGCTCAGGAGAGACCAGCTCGGCCTTGATCATGCCGCCGTCCAGGCCGCACAAACCGATGGCGTGGCCGCCAATGCGCTCAATTAACGCCACCAGTCCCTTGTTAACCTTGCCCGCGAGCACCATTTGGACGATGTCCACGGTCTCTTCGTCGGTGACGCGCAGGCCGTTCACAAACTCCGATTTCTTGCCGATCTTCTTCAGCATGTCGGAGATCTCTGGCCCGCCGCCGTGGACCAAGACGACCTTGATGCCAATCAGCGACAGCAACACCATATCCTGCATGACTGCGGACTTCAGTTCCTCATCGATCATGGCGTTTCCGCCATACTTCACGACCAGGATCTTGCCGTTGTATTTTTGGATGTAGGGAAGCGCCTGACACAGAATCTCGGCGCGGTCTGCGGTGTGAAGCATGGGTGAAAGCCCTCCTATCAATGCGTTGTGATTCCGTGCTGCGGGGTGATCCTGCCTGTCAATGCGGTTCAGGTGACGCATTACGTCCGATAATCCCCGTTGATCTTCACATAGTCATATGTCAGGTCGCAACCCCAGGCCGTCGCTTTCACTGTGCCGCTGTTCAGCCCGACTGCGATGAGGATCTCGCCTGCCAACAGCACGTTCTTGGCGGTCTGTTCGCCGAACGGTATGCCCGCGCCACTCCTGCACACGTCGACAGCGCCCGCATCGGAATGAAACGAGACATCCACTTTACTGACATCGATGTCCGCGCCGGCGTAGCCTAGCGCGCAGAGCACGCGACCCCAGTTGGCGTCCGCACCGAACATGGCGGCCTTCACAAGGCTGGAGCAGATCACGGACTTGGCACATTTTTTCGCGATTTCGCTTGAAGGCGCGCCGCTCACTTCGCAGGTGATCAGCTTCGTCGCGCCTTCCCCGTCTTTGGCGATCATGCGGCACAGCCCGGTGGTGACCCAATGCAAAGCCTCCTTGAACACCGCATAATCCGTATCCTCCGCGTCAATCAGCTTGCCGCCTGCCGCGCCGTTGGCCATGAGGGTCAATGTGTCGTTGGTGGACGTATCGCCGTCCACAGACACCATGTTGAAGGAGTTCTCCGCGTCCTCGCGCAGCGCCTTTTGCAGCAACCCTGGCGCGATGGCCGCGTCTGTGGTCAGAAAAACCAGCATCGTGGCCATGTTCGGATGGATCATGCCGCTTCCCTTTGCGATGCCGCCCAACTTGCAGGTCGCGCCTCCGCAGTCAAACTCCACGGCGATCTGCTTCATGATGGTGTCGGTCGTCATGATGGCTTGCGCGGCTGGCGTGTCGTCCGTGGACAGTGCCGCGACCAGCATGGGCATGCCTGCTGCAATGGGCGCAATGGACATCTGCTGGCCGATGACGCCGGTGGACGCCACAATCACGTCCGTGGACAGGACGCCCGTGTGCTGCGCCACAAGCGCGCACATTTGTTCGGCGATTTCCATGCCGTTAGCGTTGCAGGTGTTGGCGTTGCCGCTGTTGCAGATGGCGGCCTGAGCCTTGCCGTCTTTGAGGTTATTTTGCGTCACGATGATCGGCGCGCCCTTGACCAGATTCTGGGTGTAGACACCGGCTGCAGAGGCCTGCCGGTCTGACAGGATCAGCGCCAAGTCGCGCTTGTCTTTGCCCTTTCGGATGCCACAGTGAATGCCGGATGCGGTGAAACCCTGCGGGGCGCAGACGCCGCCGCGAATCTGACGGATCATAATGGTCGCCTCCTGTCGGTTCATGTTATAAGCTCAATCCCATGGTCTCCTGCAGCCCCAGCGCGATGTTCATGCACTGGACGGCGGCGCCGCTGGCGCCCTTGCCCAGATTGTCGTATCGGGCAATGAGCAGGCATCGCTCATCGGTGCCGGTGACGTACAGTTCCATGCCGTCCGATCCCGTCATGGCGTTGGCTGCCATGTACGGCGGTTCTGCGCCCAGTTCCCGTACCTGTATCACGGGCGTGTCTTGGTAGTGCGCCGCCAGTGCCGCGTGCACATCCGCCTTGGTCGCGCCGATCAAATGGATTGGCACGGTGACCTCCATGCCGCTGTAGACATCCGCCACGATGGGCATAAAGACCGGCGCGATCGAACAGCCGCTGATGGCCACCATCTCGCGAAGGTGCTTGTGCTGTTGTGTGAGGGCGTACTGGCGCGGGCTTTCGTAGTCGTGTGAGCGGTCGATGCCCTGATACTCGGCGATCATCCCTTTGCCGCCGCCGGAATAGCCCGTCAGAGAGCACACTGTGTGAGGATAGTCCTTGGGGATCAAGCCTTTTTGGATCAGCGGATAGGCCAGCGCGATGAACCCGCTGGCGTGGCATCCCGGAACCGCGATGCGCCTGCCCGTAGCGATCATCGCGCGGTGCGCCTCGCTGAGTTCCGGCAGGCCGTACGCCCAGCCGGCCAGGGTGCGGTGCGCTGTGCTGGCATCGATCACGATGCCGCCATTTTGCATCATCCCCGCCGCCTCGATGGCCGCCGCGTCCGGCAGACACAAAAAGCAGACGTCCGCCTCGTTCAGCAGCCGCCTGCGCTCGCCCGCGTCCTTGCGCAGGGCAGGATCGATCTCCAGCAGCCGCAGATCGGACCGTGCCAAAATCCGGTCCCGGATCCGCAACCCCGTGGTGCCCTCTTGCCCATCGATGTATACATTGATCATCGCGCTCACCTCATAGAATGCATTATATCATGCATAAATATGCATTGGCAAGCGCATTTTGCTAATAAATATTCATTTAACGTTGGCGCCGAGGTCAGTCACTGATCAGCGCGTTTTGGTAATCGTGACCCAAGTCATACAGCGATTCAAAGAACAGGGGCACGTAGGCGCTTGCCGGGCCTTGGCAGCGGCGTTCCAGCATGTCGATGGTCTCCTGTTCGAAGTCGCCCTCGTTCGGTACCCGGCCATTTTGCGCATAGAGCGCGGCTGCCTGCGCAAACAGCATCATACGCGACTCGAACAACTCCGCCAGCTTCACGTCCAGTGCCTCCATCTGTGCCCTGAGCGCGCGAAGTTCCAATTCCATGACAAGCGCCTCCTTCGTAGAATGGAAAAACATAACATACAACAATGATAACACATGCAGCCGCGATTGTACAGAGGGCGAAAGTCGGGTATAATAGGCGCATTAAGGATATGGAGGCTGCAAAAAGATGAAACTGATGATCGCTTCGGATATCCACGGCTCAGCGAAATTCGCGCTCGATATGATCGGATCGTTGGAACGAGAAGGCGCGGACCGACTGCTGCTGCTGGGCGACCTGCTGTATCACGGCGCGCGCAATGACTTGCCGGAGGGATACGACACGAAGGCGGTGTACGCGCTGCTGAACGGGCTGAGCGACCGCATCATCGCCGTTCGCGGCAATTGTGACAGCGAAGTGGACCAGATGGTGCTGGACTTTCCCATGATGGCGGATTACGCGATGATCGATGTGGGCGGGCAGATGGTGTTCGCGACGCATGGGCATGTGTTTTCGCCCGCACAGCCGCCGGTGATGGCCGCCGGGACACTGTTTTTGTCGGGCCATACCCATGTGCCAGGCTGCATAAAGCAGGGCAATTGCTGGTTCGCGAACCCAGGCAGCGTGAGCTTGCCCAAGGAGGGAAGCGAGCGGGGTTATCTGGTGCTGGAGGGAAAAGCGCTTTTGCACCGGGCGCTCGATGGGCGAGAGCTGGGGCAGTGGAGGTTGTAAGCACACTGAACGAGTTCAGGCGCATCCCCAGTTTGGGTGGGAAGTGGCACCATGTTGTCGCGATGGAGCATGGGGCGTCACCTCCTTTTGCTTGGAAAGAGAGACTGGCTCGTTCGCACATTCGCCATGGGACTTTGGCGTTCTGTCTATTTGATGCACCAACCCGTCACTTAGTTTAACATCAGCGTGATAAAATATCGGCAAGATATGGAAGGGGTTGGCAATATGAGCATCATCACCATCGTCGGTGCGGGCATGATGGGCACTTCGATTGGCTTTCCGGCGCGGGAGAACGGGCACGAGGTGCGGTTGGTGGGGACGCCGCTAGACCGGGAAATCATCGATCACGCGCGGCAGACGGGCTTTCACAAGACGCTGAAGCGGCAAATACCGGAGGGTTATCTGTACTATCAGATGGAGCAGATGGATGAAGCGCTCCTGGGTGCGGACGTCGTAGTCGGCGGGGTGTCGAGCTTTGGGGTGGACTGGTTTTGCGAAACAGTGCTGCCGCGGATTCCGGAAAAGACACCGGTTCTGTCCGTAACAAAGGGCATGATGGATGATGCGGACGGGCATTTGGCGCCGTATCCGCACCTGTACAGGGACCGCATCGCGCCGATGAAGCGAACGCTTTGCGCGGTGGGCGGGCCCTGCACGAGCTACGAGTTGGCGGACCATGACCAGACGCATGTGACGTTTTGCGGGGATGACTTGGACGTGCTGCGGTTTTTGAAGGGGTTGTTTGAAAGCGCGTACTATCACATCAGCCTTTCGACCGACGTGGTGGGTGTGGAGTGTGCGGTGGCGATGAAGAATGCGTATGCGCTGGCGGTGACGCTGGCGGTGGGCCTCTCAGAAGCGAGGGACGGGCTGCTGCATTACAACAGCCAGGCTGCGCTGTTTGGGCAGAGCGTACTGGAAATGAAGCGGTTGCTCGAGATCATTGGCGGCGGAGCCGATCAGATCATGCTGGGCGCAGGGGATCTGTATGTGACGGTATTTGGGGGCAGGACCCGCTTGATCGGGACGCTCCTTGGGAAGGGAATGCCGTTTGACGCGGCGATGGCGCAGCTTTCGGGGGTCACGTTGGAGTCGGTTGTGATATCGACCCGGACGGCGCGCGCCGTGAAGCGGCTGGTAGAGTTGGGGAAGGCGCAGGCGTCTGATTATCCGCTGCTGCTGCATGTGGACGAGATCATCAACGGAGGCAAGCGGGTCGACATACCGTGGTCCGCGTTCGAAAGAGAAATCGTGTAGCCATGCCGCCCTGTTCCGCCGCTGAACGCAAAATGAGCTTGAGATCTCAATGATATCAAGCTCATTTTTGATTTTTGCGCGCCCTGAGTGCGTCACAAAGGTTCGCCCAATACGGCCTTGTAGGTGGCTATCAGGTTCTGTGGCGGGACATCAGGCATCACGTTGTGCTCGGTGTTGAACACGAATCCACCGCCAGGGCCAAGGATGTCAATCATGCGCCGGGCATGGTCGTAGACCTGCCGGGGCGTGCCATGGTTGAGTACGCTTCGGGTGTTCATGCCGCCGCCCCAAAAGGTGATGTCCGCGCCGAAATCGCGCTTCAAGCGTTCCGGTTCCATATTCCGGGTGACGGTTTGTACCGGGTTGATGACGTCGTAGCCGGCCTCGATCAAGTCGGGCAACAGCTTGTAAATCGAGCCGCACGAGTGGAGAAAAGTCTTCATTTGGCTGTGCTTGTGGACATAGTCGCACAGTTGGGTGTGGCGGGGCTTGAACAGCTTTTTGTACAGATCCGGCGACATGAACGGACCTGTGTTTGTGCCCAGGTCGTCGCCGAAGCGCAGGATGTCCACGACGTCGCCCACCGCCGCGCATACCTTTTCCAGCGTCTGCATGTGCCGCTCCATCAGTGCGTCCAGCAGCGCTTCCACCTGATCCTGTTCCAAGATCAAGTCCATCAGAAAGTTGTCGATGCGGCGCAGGAAGGTGCCCCATTCAAACAGATTGCACCCGCACACGACCATCAGCGCCTTGTCCGTGGTCGCGCGCAGCATCAATGCCTTTTCACGCAACGTCTGATAGAAGCCCTCTTCATTCGCGTGATCCCAAGGGCTGTGAGCCATCGCGGACCAGCAGACCTTGCCCATGGCGCGATCCAGGCCGGAAAAGTCATCCGGATAGTCATCCAGATAGGGGAAGCAGGTTTGATCGAAGAATGTGGCGCCGTCGGGCATGGTGGCGATGCGGTCGCCCTCTTTGTCATACACGTCCAGCCGGTCGCCGTTTTTCGTCGGATGAAACGATGCAGGCCAGTAGACCTCGACGCCTGAGCGCAGCCGAACCGGGGCCCAGTCGCCGTCTTTTGTGTTGAACGCGCGCCCGATGTCCAGCACGTCCGCGCCAAAGCGATCCAGGATCCGCATCTCCGGTTGCGCCACTTGCTGCACCACGTCATAGACGCGTGTTTTGCTGTCACTCAGGCCCAAGAAGTCCGTCAGATGCTGATAGGCGATGGCGGAAATGCCCGAACTGGGCGTGGAACCAATGTCGTGCGCCGTACGGTCCGGTTCCCTGTGCGAGAGGGTCGCGAGGATGCGCTCTCTGGATGTCATGGCCAGTCCTCCTTTGGACAATCATGCAATGGCTCAGCCGCGCAATGGCGCGCTCATTTCACCGACAAAAAGGCTTTGCCGCCCCTTTGAGACGAGTGTATCACAGTGCTGAATCGTCTGTCAAACCTTGGTAAGCGCTACCTGGGCAAAACTTTTCACTGCTATTGACAAAACCGCTATATAGCGTTATTATGTACTTGTACATAGCTTAATAGAGTACTGGCCATGGCATAGGAGGCGATGCGCGTTGGAGAACTTGAGCGAGATGCTCAAAGGGGTGCTGGAAGGCATTGTGCTGGAAATCATTGCACGAGGCGAGATCTACGGATATGAGATTGCGAAAAGGTTGGCGGCGATGGGCTTTGACGACATTGCTGAAGGCACGGTTTACGCGCTGCTGTTGCGGCTCGAAAAAAACAGGCTGGTTCATATCGAGAAAAAACCCTCGGTGTTGGGGCCGCCGAGAAAGTTTTATACGCTGAACGCGCGTGGCAGGGAGGCATTGGCGTCATTTTGGGCACGATGGGACTTTTTGGTTGAACGAATCGATATTTTGAGGACAGACGGAGGGCAACCAAGATGAGCTTCAGCAAGGAAGTACAGGAGAAGATGGAGCAGTTTGCAAAAGAGCAATCGCGATGCTACCTGGACGCGGCTGAGATGACCTATATGGAAAAACTGCGGATGAAGGCCGATCAGGCAAAAGGGAAGGTGGGCAGAAAGCTGTCCAGGTTCAGAAACACGTCCGACGAGGCGCGCGAAGCGCAAGACGACATGGTGCTTTATATGAGTGACTATATGAACGACCTGATGTCTGGCGGCATGTCGGAGGCGGACGCCTTCTCAAAGGCAAAACAGGAGATGAGCGCATCCGGTGTCTCCGAAATAGCAGCCGGCCTGCATGAGCGGTTTCAGCAGTATTATGAGCATTTGGACCCAACTGTGCATGAGGCGACAGGACTGTTTTACGGTGGCTTTCTGTTTATCGGCTTTGTCGCGGGCGCGCTGCTGGGGTATGTGCTGGGTGGCGGGCGCCATGCGTTCATGGATGGCGGCTGGGTTGATACGGCGGTTGGCGCGGTCGCGGGAATGCTGCTGGGTCTGGGAATCGGGCAAGTTTTTGGTGCGGTCACATCGATGAAAAACCGAAAGTAGGCGAGGAGCGATGGATGTGTCCTATGCGATTGAGGTGCTCGATCTGAAGAAGTGTTTCAAGTCAAAGCGCGGTGTTGTGGAAGCGGTGCGCGGCGTCACGCTCTCTGTTCATCGGGGCGAGATTTTCGGATTCTTGGGGCCGAACGGTGCGGGCAAGACCACTTGCCAGCGGATGCTGACGACGCTGCTGCCCATCGACAGCGGTTCGGCAGTCATCGCAGGTTTCGATGTCCGGCGGAATCCAAGCGACGTCCGCAGACATATCGGATACATCAGCCAACTGGGTGGGGCGGATCTGAACGCCACGGGACGGGAAAACCTGATCCTGTCCGGACAGTTATACGGCATGAGGAAGCTTGTGCTGCAAAGGAAGATCGCTGAGCTTGCACAGCTGTTTGAATTAGAGGCGTTGCTGGACCGCATCGTCCGGACCTATTCCGGCGGTCAGAAGCGTCGATTGGAGATCGCCCTGGGGATCCTTCACGAACCCGATATCGTGTTTATGGATGAACCGACCACCGGACTGGATCCGCAAAACCGCGCGAATCTCTGGACACATATCCGCGGATTGAAAGAAAAGGGGATCACCGTGTTTTTGACGACGCACTATCTGGAGGAAGCCGATGCGCTGGCGGATCGGCTTGCCATTATGGACTACGGCAGCATTGTCGCCATGGGGACGCCCGACGAATTGAAGGGCGAGATCACAGAGGAGGATGTTGCCATGCGCGTGAAGCGCGAGACGGCGAACTATGCTACGCTTGACGATGTGTTTTTGAAAATGACGGGGCGCCTGCTCCGTGACACCGGGAAGGAGGATGCGCAGTGAGAACCCTGAAAGAAATCGGCCTGTTTTTCCGCCGCAAGGCGAAAGAGACCTTTCGCCAACCGGTTTGGCTGATGTCCAGCTTGGTGACGCCGCTGCTCTACATCGTGTTGTTTTCGCCCTTGCTGATGAACATCAAACAGCCCGCGCTCACGATTGCTCAGGTGTTGGACCTCTTTGTTCCCGGCATTTTGACGCTGCTGGCTTTTTCCGCAGGCATGGGTTCCGGGTGGACGGTCATCTGGGAACTGCAGAGCGGCGTGATTGAGCGTTTGCGCGTCACGCCGGCAAGGCGCTTCTCCATCCTGATGGGCGCAGTGCTGTGCGATGTGGTGTGCTTTCTCGTGCCCGCCGTGCTGGTCATCGCGCTATCAGCGCCGTTCGGGTTTGAAATTCATATCGGCGGACTCTTGATTCTGATGGCGCTTTGCTGCCTGCTGACGGCTGCGGTATCCGCATGGTCGGCGGCGCTTGGGCTGATCCTAAAACAAGTGAGCAGTCTGGCCGCGGTAGTGACCGGTTTGCAGTTGCCGCTGACGCTGCTTTCGGGTGTGCTGCTGCCGCTTTCACTCGGACCCAGGTGGTTGCAAAGCATTGCGCACATCAATCCGCTGTATTACACGGTGGAGGCATCCCGCGTGTTGGCCACCGGTTCCATCTGGAATGCCGAGACCGGTGCTGCCGCGCTCGTGATGCTGCCCCTGACGGCGCTTGTGCTCTGGTGGGCGACTGGGGTTTACCGGAAAGCGGTTGCGTAGCAGAAGGCTGTTATGGTTTTCAAGACGGGCATGGCCATGCATGTGTACTCGCTGCCCGCGCTGAGGCCATTCCGCCTTCCCTGTCGGTCACTGTACATCCGCGCCTCGGTATTCGGTCGGCAGCATGCTCATGTTCTTTTTGAAAGCGCGCCGGAACGCGTGTGCCGAATTGTAGCCGCATGCTCCGGCAATCTCTTCTATAGACATGTCGTTGCCCATCAGCAATTCGCAGGCGCGCTCCATGCGCAGCTTCTCCATGGTTGCTGCAAAAGTCCTGTCTGCGTTGTCCCGCAAAAACCGATACAGATAGGCCTCGGTATAGTTGAACTGAACAGACACATCGTACAGGGAGAACATGCTGTTGCCCACATTCTGCTTCATGTAGGCCAAGATTTCATCCAACACCCGCGCATCGCTGTCTCGCCGTTCGGACAGCTTGCGCTCGCAGAGCTGCTCAAACAGATCGGTCACTTGATCCATGGTGCCGTTGCCATCCAGCAGGAATGCGGCCTCACTCAGCGCGTCCGCAGCGCCGTCCATGTTTTCGCAAATGCGCACCGCAGTCATGTAGAAACACTTGCCCAGCACCTGCGGTGCGCCAGGTCCGTTCGACTCAAGCACTTTTTTCACAATGGATACGGCGGCGTCGGCCTGGCCCAAAAGTACGGCCTTCACCAGGCGCGTCTCCTCGTAGAGCGGATAGTAGACCGGGGAGACGGACGCTGGCTTTTCTGATGACGCTGCATAGGCCAGCGAGCCCGCTGCGCCGGAGGGGGCGGAGCGCAGTGTGGTGTACAGATCGGGCAAATCCGCCAGTTGTCCGCAAAAACCGGCGCAGACGTAGCGCAGCGATAGGTTGTAGCCCTCCGTCAAGCGCGTGTCCACACCTGCAATCGACTGGTCCAGCGCCGCGCGGCAATCCACGAGGGTTCCTTGCGGGAAAACAATCAACACCACGGTCTCCAGCAGGTTGCCTTCATAGCCGTATGCGCGCAAGGCCGCGCACCGTTCAAGCTCACTCATGACCAGTGCCCGCGCGTTTTCCAGCGCCGACAGCGTCTCCTGGGTCACCATGTTGCCGTAGGAGGTATTCCGGACGCCCAGCAGCGCGTATTGCGCGCCTTGCAGGTTCATGTTCGCGTGTTCGGCCAACTCACGGATTTCGGCCAAGTCGAACACAGTGCCCGAGATGAGCTTGCGCACCAACTCAGAGCGCATCACATGGACCTGGTCTCCGATGCGCTCGCGCAGCGCGTCGTTCTCCTGGACGATGCTGGAGACCGTACCCTTCAGGAAATCGTAGTTATATGCCTTCTCGCCGCGCTGGTTGGCGATGGAAAAAATCTCGACGATGGGCTTGGCGTTGCGATAGGAAAGCGAAGCCGCCAACAACACGGAAAGCAGTAAGCCAACGGCCGCCACGACGACGATCATATTGTTGATATAGGTGACCTGGGAGAGCGCCACGCGTCTTGGCACATAGGCGACATAGCTGCGCCTGCCGCCCGAATGGTCCGAGATGCGCACGAAACCGGCTTCGTCCACATGGATCTCGTCCATGCGCGCATACCGGGTTCCGCCGCCCACCTGCACCAGGACCGAACCGTCCTCGTCCGAGATCAGCGCAAACCCATCTTCACCCAGATTCAACTGGCTCAGGATGCCCACGAATTTGGCCGCGTCGATCAGGGCGATGAGGTTGCCCATGCCCGACGCGCGGTAATTTTTCATGACCGGGCGGATCATGGCAATCACAGAGTGGGACTTGGAGAAGAGGCTCACATCCGTGGCGGGCAGCACGAGGCTCTTGCCCGGCGAC
>JAVBTW010000034.1:0-17777 GCA_031555975.1 Eubacteriales bacterium | reverse complement strand
GCGCGCATCGGTCTTGTTGTCGGTGGCTTTCCTCGCGGTGGGCATCCTGCTGGCAATGGGACTGGATCACTTCGTTCCACACGAGGATTTTGACGCACAGTCCGGGGAAGCGCCGCACAAGGACCTGTTCCGGGTCGGGTTTGTGTCGATGATGGCGCTCGCGCTGCACAACTTCCCGGAGGGCATCGCCACGTTCATGGCAGGCTATGACGACCTGGCGCTGGGCATTTCGATCGCGGTGGCCATTTCGCTGCACAACATCCCTGAGGGGATTGCGGTGGCGATGCCCGTTTATTATGCGTCGGGCGACAAAAAAAAAGCACTGCTGTACACGTTGTATTCGGCGCTGGCGGAACCCATCGGCGCATTGCTGGCGTTCATGGTGCTAAGGCCGTTGATCACGGGACCTGTGTTGGCAGCCGTGTTTGCGGGCATCTCAGGCATCATGATTTATATTTCTGTCGAAGAATTGATTCCGAGTTCAAGACAGTATGGGTTTGACCGGGCGGCGCTGGTCGCAACACTGGTGGGATTTTGTCTGATGCCCTTGACGCATGTGTTTTGATGATCCACCCGTTCAGGGTCCCCAGATATCAAGTACGTGTGAAGGACCTGCTCTGCCACGGCGAGGCAGGTCCTCTCTTTAATCTGGCTGAAAAGAGCGGTAATCCCGACCGCGCAGACATCGCAATCAGACGTTAAACCGGAACAGGGTCACGTCACCGTCCTTCATGACGTATTCCTTGCCCTCGCTTCTGACGAGGCCCTTCTCCTTGCAGGCGTTCATGCTGCCTTCGCGAATGAGGTCCTCGTAAGGGACGATCTCGGCCCTGATGAATCCCTTTTCGAAGTCGGTATGAATCTTGCCCGCGGCCTGCGGAGCCTTGGTGCCATTTTCGATGGTCCACGCTCGGACTTCCTTGGGTCCGGCTGTCAGATAACTGATCAAACCGAGCAGCGCATAACTCACCTGAACCAACCGGTCCAAACCAGACTTGCCAATGCCCATCTCTTCGATGAACATCTCCTTTTCTTCAATGGGCAACTGTGCGATCTCTTCTTCGACCTTCGCGGAGATGACGAGCACCTGCGCGCCCTCCGCATCCGCAATCGCCCGGACCGCCTTCACCATCTGCAGGTTGTCCACATCACCGCCCAGGTCTCCTTCCGCGATGTTCGCTGCATAGATCACCGGCTTTGTCGTCAGCAAGAACCAGGTCTTGGCCAGTTCTCGCTGCTCCGGCGTCATCGCGCACGTCCTCGCGGGCTTCAGATCGTTCATGTGCGCCAGCAGTTTCTCCGCCAGCTCCAACTCGTCACGGTATTTGGCCTCTCCATTTTTGACATACTTCTGCGCCTTCTCCAGCCGCTTCGTCACGCTCTCGATGTCCGACAGGATCAATTCCGTTTGAATGACCTCAATGTCGCGCGCCGGGTCCACCGTCGCTTCCACATGGATCACATTCTCGTCCTCAAACGCGCGCACCACATGCACGATCGCATCCACTTCACGGATATGTGAGAGAACCTGGTTGCCCAGTCCCTCTCCCTTGCTCGCACCCTTCACCAGACCCGCGATGTCCACGAATTCGAGCGTCGCCGGGGTATATTTCTCGGGATGATACATGCCCGCCAACACATCCAGTCGCGCGTCCGGTACGGCGACAACGCCCGTATTGGGCTCACTGGTACAAAATGGATAGTTGGCGGCCTGCGCACCCGCGCAGGTGATGGCATTGAATAAGGTGGATTTGCCCACATTGGGCAGACCAACGACACCGAGTTTCATGAATGATTGCTCCTTTATCTGTGCGGCGCTGCTGCTCCGGCGGTTACCGGCATCATTATACTGCATCGCGCTGACATTTGCAAACGGTCTTGGTGGGCATTTCGGCGCTCACTCATTCGCATGGATAGAAATCATCGAGCCGAAAGATATTTTGTGGCGGATGATGTGCACATATATATGGTACAAAGAGCTCAGACCGGCGTCGGTTGGCACTATATCTTGATGCGAATGCCTGTCGTTTCTTCGCCCTTTCAGCCCAAAAGCGCCGAAAGATTTTCCGGCGTGTGCTCTTGTTTCTGCCCTATTGTTGCTTGTAATCGCGCCTCTGATTTGGTATCATAAACCGTACTTATCCCCAAAAACAGCGTAATTATCCACCAATTGTGCATAACCTGTGGAAAAGTTGTGGATAACCTGTGGATAGTCCGTGTACAATGCCCGACAGGCCGCGCGTGGTTGTGGAATAACCGCACGGCGATCTTTGTCGCGCTTGAGTGGGGCCAGAAAAGAGAGAAACGGGGGAATGGATGGACATGTCAGACGAGCAGCCGATCATGCCAGATCCTTGGGAACAGACGCTGTACCTGCTAAGGGAACACCTGACGTCGGTCAGTTTTGAAACATGGGTGAAGCCACTTGAGATCATCTCAATTCGCGGCGAAAAAATGACACTGGGCATCAAAGACCAATTCGCGGTGGAAGCGCTCAAGCGCCGGTACAGCGGATTGATCCACAACGCGGTCAAGCAGGCGTATGGCCGTGAATACGAACTGGACTTCGTCAACACACTGACTTCGTTTGGCAGTGACGTCTTGCTGGACGGAGAAACCCGAAGCCGGAACGGCCAACTGAATCCCAAGTACACGTTCGACACGTTTGTGGTGGGCAACAGCAACCGGTTCGCGCATGCCGCATCGCTGGCGGTGGCTGAATTGCCGACAGAAGCCTACAATCCGCTGTTTCTGTATGGAGGGGTTGGACTCGGAAAGACGCACCTGATGCACGCCATCGGGCATTATATCCAAATGGAAAACCCGGACGCAAAGATCCTTTACATCACGAGCGAGAACTTCACAAACGAGCTGATCACGGCCATTGCGAAAAAGACGAACCAGGCGCTGCGGGACAAGCTGAGAAATGTGGACGTGCTGATGGTGGACGACATCCAGTTCATCGCGGGAAAGAACGCGACGCAGGAAGAGTTTTTTCACACGTTCAATCAGCTGCACACGAGCGGAAAGCAGATCATCATCTCGAGCGACCGGCCACCAAAGGACATCCCCACACTGGAAGAGCGGCTGCGAAGCCGTTTTGAATGGGGACTGATTGCGGATATTCAGAAGCCGGACTATGAAACGCGGCTGGCGATTCTGCGAAAGAAGGCAATGAGCGAGCACATCGACATCTCAGACGAGGTTTTGAGCGCCATCGCGGAGAAAGTCGAATCCAACATTCGCGAACTTGAGGGTTCGTTGACGCGGATTCACGCGGAGGCTCAGTTGAAGGGCGAGACGATCACGCGGGAGATGGCGGAGCAGAGCCTGGTTACGATCATGGGTGCAAGGGATACGCGGCGTTTGACCCCAGAGCTGATCATGCAGGTGGTGGCGGATTACTATCACATTGAGCACAGCGACATGACAAGCGCCAAGCGCAACCGCAAAGTGTCAATGCCGCGGCAGGTGGCGATGTATTTGGTGCGAGACCTGACGCAACTGAGCACGACACGGATTGGGGACTTGTTCGGCGGACGCGACCACACGACGGTCATGCATGCCTGCGAAAAGGTCGCGGCGGACGCGAAGGCGAACTCTCAGATGCAGAAAGCCCTGGAGAGCATCAAGGTGGCCATCAAGGAAAAGTGATCCACTAGACGTTCTCTGACGGGTCTGTGATACGGTCTATACACAACCATTGTGCAGGAAAATCGGGTCTGTACACAGAATTATACAAAGTTGATACACAGCTCCATCACCGTGCAAAGCCTGTGATACCAACAACATTGACCGGTTATCCACACAATCCACAATACTATTACAGCCCCGACTTCAATCAACCTAATATCATTATTGGAGGAATAAAAAGATGCGATTCAACTGCCCAACGAGCTTGCTCCTTTCCGGCCTTGGCATCGTCACGCGTGCGCTGAGCGCCCGGTCCACCCAACCCATTTACGAGGGCGTGTTGATGAAGACCTGTGAAGAGGGTTTGCGGCTCACCTGTTCGGATGGGTCCATCTCGATTGTGACGACAATTGCAGCAGATATCAGTGAGGAGGGCGCGGTGGTGCTGCCCGGGAAATTGCTGCACGAAGTGGTGCGCAAGATGCCGGATGCGGAACTGAGCTGCGCAATGAACGCCAACTACGCGGTCACGCTCAAGTGCATGGGTTCGCGCACGACCATCGCAGGACTGGTTGCGGACCATTATCCGGAGCTGCCGCTGGTCAGCGCCGAAAACTCGTTCATCCTGCCCCAGATCATGCTCAAAAACATGATCCAGCAGACCAGTTTCGCCATCTCTTCCGACGAATCGCGCATGGTACTGACCGGCAGCCTGCTCGAACTGGAGCACGGTGAGGTGCGTATGGTCGCGCTGGACGGGTTCCGGTTGGCGCTGAGACTGGAGCGCGCAAGCGGCAGTGCACCGGATGTCGCGGCGATCATCCCTGGCAAGACGCTCAATGAAATCGCCAAGATCATGTCCGACGACGAAAACCAGATGGCCATGATCCTCACTTCGGGCAGCCAGATGCAGATCACCCTGGGACAGACGCAGCTGTTCTCCACGCTGATCGAAGGCGAGTTTATCAAGTACCGACAGATACTGCCTTCGGATTTCAAAACCAAGGTCAAGGTCAATGCGCAAGCGTTGGCGATGTGCGTGGAGCGCGCTTCCTTGATGGCGCGTGAAGGCAAGAACAACCTGGTGCGCATGAAGATCGAGGATCGCGGCATCGTCATCACCTCCAATTCGGAATCCGGCGACGTGTATGAAGAGATGGATGCGGAGATCGACGGCGAGGACCTGACGATCGCTTTCAACGTGCGTTATGTTCAGGATGTGCTGCGCGTGGTTGACGAGGAGGAGATCCTGCTTTGTTTCAATACCAGCGTCAGCCCTTGCCTCATCAAGCCGATCTCAGGCGACGCGTTCTTGTACTTGGTGCTTCCGGTGCGGGTGAATGTGTAGGGACATGCGCACGGAAGATACCATTGCCGCCATTGCGACCCCGCAAGGGGATGGCGGCATCGCCATTGTGCGGATCAGCGGCCCGAACGCGCGGGCAGTTTTTGAACGCTGCTTTTTGAGGACAGGCAAGGGGTCATGCGTTTCTCACCAGATGGCTTATGGACATGTGGTCGATGACAGAGGGCGGGTCGTCGATGAGGCGATGGGGGTTTTTTTTCAGGCGCCCAGGAGCTATACAGCGGAAGATGTCTGCGAAATCCACTGTCACGGCGGACAACTGGCGGGACAGCGGGTGTTGGAGGTCGCATTGAAGGGTGAAGCGGTGCGATTGGCGCAGCCCGGGGAGTTCACCAAGCGCGCTTATCTCCATGGGCGGATCGATCTGAGCGAAGCGGAAGCTGTGATGGCGCTGATCCGGTCGGGCAGCGAGGCTGCAGCCCGGTCGGCGGTGCGGCAGATGGAGGGCGGCGTTTCGCGCTTCGTGAGTCGGGTCAGGGAACGATTGATGGACGTGCTGGCCGCGATTGAGGCCGGGAACGATTTT
The DNA here is from genome assembly GCA_031555975.1 of Eubacteriales bacterium. Classification (GTDB taxonomy): domain Bacteria; phylum Bacillota; class Clostridia; order Christensenellales; family Aristaeellaceae; genus JAJDGF01. The sequence goes on along the minus strand of JAVBTW010000034.1, from coordinate 12,252 downwards.
CCAGAGGAGATTGAGGAGGACGTCACGCGAGAGGACGTGCTTCGAGGCATCGCGGAGGTCAAAGCGGAGCTTGTGCGCGCGGCGGATGAACGGGCTGCGCGGATTGTGCGGGATGGGCTTTCTGTGGTGCTGGTCGGCGCGCCGAATGTGGGCAAGTCCTCGCTGATGAACGCGCTGCTCAGGCAGGAGCGGGCGATCGTCACAAACGTGCCCGGGACCACGCGCGACGTGCTCACGGAGCGGCTGCGGATGGGCGGGTTTGTGGTGGAAATTTCCGACACCGCAGGCCAGCGGGAGACCGGCGACGCGGTGGAACGGATCGGCGTTGAGCGCGCGCTGGCTGCGGAGAGCGCCGCGGACGTGGTTCTGATGGTGATTGATGCTTCGCGGGGTGTGACAGACGAGGATCTGGCGATCATGCGTCGAATGGACGAACGCGGAATCATCGTGTTGAACAAGACGGATTTGGCGGAGAACGCGGCTGACCTTACGGAGTTGCCTGTACAGCGTGTTGAAGTGGTTAAGACCTGTGCCTGCAGCGGCGACGGGATCGAAAATCTGATCCGCGTATTGAGCCGGAAGATGACTGAGATGGATACGGGTGAACATTTGATGACGCAACAGAGGCACATCGAATGTGCGCGGGAGGCCATCCGGGCGCTGGACCGTGCGGAAACGACGCTCATTTCCGGCCATCCGGTGGACCTTTGCAGCATCGATCTGATGGCTGCACTGTCGCAGATGACGGAGATAACGGGCGAGTCTGCGACGGAGGGCGTGATTGACCGCATCTTCCGGCAGTTCTGTGTGGGAAAGTGAGCAAATTTCCATGGATTTGCAAAACTCAAACCGAGATTGGTTGATCCTTAATATGAATGGGTTTATAATGAATAAATCGTTTAGTGAGGAGGTTGGTAGCATGGCAAGCATAATCATTCTGGAAGACCAGTGCAAGGGCTGTGGGCTGTGCGTGATCGCCTGTCCGAAAAAGATTGTGAAGCTTTCGGACAAGATCAACGCGAAGGGGTATCACCCCTCGGAATGCAGTGAACCGGACAAGTGCATCGGCTGCGCGTTCTGCGCTCGGATGTGTCCGGACTGTGTGATTACGGTCGAGAAGTAAAGTAGGATGGAGGGAGATCACATCATGCAGAGGCAAATGATGAAGGGTAACGAAGCGATTGCCGAGGCTGCAGTGCAGGCCGGGTGCCGATTTTTCTTCGGATACCCCATCACACCACAGAACGAAATTCCCGAGTACATGTCGCTGCGGCTTCCGGAAGTCGGAGGCGCGTTTTTGCAAGCAGAGAGCGAAGTCGCGGCCATCAACATGGTCTACGGCGCGGCGGGCACCGGTGTGCGCGTCATGACATCCAGTTCCAGCCCGGGCATCTCACTCAAGCAGGAGGGCATCAGCTATATCGTGGGCGCGGAACTTCCTTGTGTCATCGTGAACATTGTGCGTGGTGGCCCGGGCCTCGGCAGCATTCAGCCCGGCCAATCGGACTATTATCAGGCCACCCGCGGCGGCGGCCATGGCGATTACCGCATGTGCGTGTTCGCGCCGGCCACCGTACAGGAAGCGGTAGAACTGACCCAGAAGGCGTTCGATGTGGCGGACAAATATCGCAATCCCGTCATGGTACTGGGCGACGGCGTCATCGGACAGATGATGGAGCCTGTGACCATGCCAGCCTATCAAAAGCCCGCGCTGCCCGAAAAGACCTGGGCCGCGACGGGCTGGAAAAAGGGCGACGCCCGCGCGCGCGCCGTCATCAATTCACTGTACATCAACAGTGCCGAGCTGGAGCAGCACAACCTGAAGCTGCAGGCGAAGTATGACGAGATGGCGAAAAATGAGCTGCTCTACAAGACCGAGATGATGGACGACGCGGAGATCGCCATCGTCGCGTACGGCACCACCGCCCGCATCGCGCTGACGGCCATCCGCCGCGCGCGGGAACAGGGCGTGAAGGTTGGCTTGATCCGGCCCATCACGGTTTGGCCGTTCCCCTCGGAGGTCATTCGCGACGCCTGCGCAAATGTGCGGCATTTTCTGACGGGGGAGATGTCCATGGGCCAGATGGTCGATGATGTGAAACTGGCGGTGGAAGGCCAGCGCCCAGTGTCGTTCTTCGGACGTGTGGGCGGCATGATTCCTGGTGTGAATGAGGTCTACAATGAGATCATGAAGATCAAGGAGGGGCTGTAAGATGGCTGTCGTCTTTAAGAAAACCAGCATGCTGACGGACACGCAGCTGCACTACTGCCCCGGCTGCACCCACGGCATCATTCATCGGCTGGTGGCGGAATCACTCGAAGAGTTGGGTGTGGGCGAAAAAACCATCGGTGTAGCGCCGGTGGGCTGTGCGGTGTTTGCGTATAACTACTTCAACTGCGACATGTACGAGGCGGCCCACGGCCGCGCGCCGGCTGTGGCCACGGGCATCAAGCGGAGCCAGCCGGACAAGGTCGTGTTCACCTACCAGGGCGACGGCGACCTGGCGTCCATCGGCGCGGCTGAGATCGTCCATGCCGCGACCCGCGGCGAGCTGATCACCACGATCTTCGTCAACAATGCCATCTACGGCATGACCGGCGGCCAGATGGCCCCGACCACACTGATCGGCCAGAAGAGCACCACGTCACCACTCGGCCGCGATGTCGCGAAAAACGGAAATCCGCTGCGCGTCTCTGAAATGCTGGCGACTTTGACCGGTCCGGCGTTGATTCAGCGCGTTTCGGTACACGATGTCAAGCACATCATGGAGGCAAAAAAAGCCATCAAGAAGGCGTTTGAATACCAGCTGGCCGGCAAGGGTTTCACGCTGATTGAGGTGCTTTCAACCTGCCCCACCAACTGGGGCCTGGGCGCGGTGGAGGCGCTCAAATGGTTGGAGGAGAACATGATTCCCCAGTATCCGCTGGGCGTGATGAAGGAGGCTGAATAGCATGGAAAGACAGCTGATCATCGCGGGATTTGGCGGCCAAGGCGTACTGCTGATTGGCCAGTTGCTGGCCTACTCGGGCATGCTGGACGGCAAGGAAGTGTCATGGATGCCCTCATACGGCCCGGAAATGCGCGGCGGCAGCGCCAACTGCGCCGTGGTCATCTCAGACCGCGAGGTGGGCAGCCCCAAAGTGGAGGACGCGGATGTGGTCATCGCCATGAATCGGCCTTCAATGGAATTGTTCGAAAAGAACGTGGTGCCCGGCGGCGCGCTGATCTACAACAGCTCGCTGATTGACGTGGCGCCGACGCGGACCGACATCAAGGTGATCCCTGTGGATTCCGCCAAGATTGCAGAAGCTGCCGGAAGCCTGAGGGCCGCGAACATGGTCATGCTGGGTGCGTATACCGGTTTTACCGGTGATTTCAGCGTTTCCACGCTGATGGACGCGCTGCGGCACAAGATGGGTCCGAGCAAAGAGAAGTTCATGCCTGCGAACCAGAAGGCCATTGAGCTGGGCATCGAGGCGGTCAAACAGGCCATGAACAACTGATCAATACCGCGAGGTGATCACGTGGATATCAGGCTTGGCGATGTGGTCAAGATGCGAAAGGCGCATCCCTGCGGTACGGACATCTGGACAGTGATCCGCGTGGGCGCGGACATCAAGATCAGGTGCACGGGATGCGGCCGGATTGTGATGCTGGAGCGGCCGGATTTTGAAAAGAATCTGAAAAAGATACTGGAGCGGAACCCCACCACTGAGGCGGACGTCTGACGGAATGGGGGCAATAGTTCAGGGGGAGGAAAGACAGATCATGAGTGATGACCAACGCAGGACGCAGCAACCCCGCGTGAGGCCAAGGCCCGTTGATCCGGAAATGGCGGCCGCACGCCGCGCACGTCATGCTGCGGAAGGCGCGCCCACCGGGCGCACCGACAAAAGCGGCCAGGCGCGGGCGAAAAAGGGGGTTCCGCCAGAAGTGGCAGCGCGCCGCAGGGCGGAAAAACGGTATCCGGACGACGAGTACTACCAAAAGAAGCGTCCGGCGAACGTGAGTCGCCCGAAGAAAAAGTCGCGCAAAAAGAGTGATCACTGGGGCCGGACGGCCACATACTCGGCGATCGCGGTGGCGGCTGCGCTGCTGGTCAGCTTTTTGATCCACACTTTCCTGTTTCAGGTCATCCTTGTTTCGGGCGAAGCCATGTACTCGACTTTGATGGACGGTGACTGGGTTTGCATCACCAAATACGACTACTGGACCCATGCGCCCAAGCAGGGTGACATCGTGGCGGTGAATGTGCCCGGTCAAGGCATCATCCTGCGCCGCGTTGTGGGCATGCCAGGTGAGACGATCGCCATCGACGGCAATGGAGATACGCTGATCAATGGCTATCCGCTGGGCGAAGGCTATGTGACGCTCAAGAATTATGATGGGTATCCTGAGCTGCAGTTGCCCGGCGGACGGTACTTTGTGATGAGCGACAACCGCACCGTGAAACTGGATAGCCGGGATCCGTCGGTACACCTCATCTCAAGACAGTCCATTGTCGGCAAGGTGAAAGCGATCCTGTTCCCGTTCGTGCGCAGCGGTACCGTGCAATAAACGGGCGTTCCGCATCAATTCAGGTTAAAGAAGGTACAATAACGCCATGAGCCAACTAAACACGGTCGCCGAGCCGGAAACCAAGCGTCTGGACGTCAAGAAGGAGATCTGGGAGTGGGTCAAAGCCATACTGATGGCGTTGATTGCGTTTTTCATCATCCGCACGTTCATCTTTACAATGATCCGTGTAGACGGCCGAAGCATGGTGGACACGCTGCACCATGAGGACAGGCTGGCGGTGACCATCTTTGACATGAAAATCTGGGGACCCAATCGTGGTGACATCGTGATCTGTACGTATCCCGGCGAGGATCACCTGTGCGTCAAGCGCGTGATCGGCATGCCTGGGGAGACGCTCGAAATCAAATCTGGCGTGACCTACATCAACGGCGAACCATTGGACGAGTCGGCATACGTTGCGCATCCGCTGGGCGATGACTATGCGCCGATCACGATCCCTGAGGGCAGCTATTTTGTCATGGGCGACAACCGCGCCAACAGCAAGGACAGCCGAGACCCGTCGGTGGGTCCCCTGGAAAAGGCTGCGATCGGAGGGAAGGCGCACATGATGGTGTGGCCGTTCGACCGATTTCACGTCATCAACTGAGCGGACAGAGCGATTGTGGACGAGAAAGGAAACCATCATGAGCGATGAGCGAAAAAATGAGGGCATCGACCTGGAAAAGGACCTGCAGAACGACCTGAGCGCGGGTCAGGACGTGGTGAATGTGGCGATGGCCGAGGAGCGCGCACAGGCAGCGGCTGACTCGGCGGCGCAAGCAGGCAAGCCCGTCATCAGCATGCGCGAAGAAGAGAAGAAGCCGCTGATTTCGGCAAACGCGAAGAAAGAGATCCGCGAGTGGGTCGTCTCGATCGCGTTTGCGCTGATCGCGGTATTCTTGATCCGCTCATTCCTGTTCACGGTGATTTCCGTGGATGGTCAGAGCATGGAGACCACGCTGCACAATGGCGAACGGCTGATCGTGACGGTGCTCGACATGAAATTGGTAGGGCCACAGCACGGCGATGTGGTGATTTGTCACTATCCGGACCGCAAGGAGAACTTCGTCAAGCGCGTCATCGGAGTGCCGGGCGACACGATTGGGATGGAGAACGGCAAGACCTATGTCAATGGTGAGCCCATTGACGAGCCCTATGTCGCGGATCCGGACATGCGCACTTACGGGCCGTTTACCCTGGCGGACGGCGAGTACTTTGTGATGGGTGACAACCGGAATCACTCCAACGACAGCCGCAGCGTCGGGCCCGTAACGCGGGACATGTTCATTGGCAAGGTGCGGTTCGTGATGTGGCCCTTGACCGACATCAGGGCTGTTGAATGACGAAAGGACACGAGATGAGCAAAAAAATGGTGCGCCTGATCGCGCTGATCCTGGTGGTGCTGCTGGGCGTGGTGGGTATTGTGGCGGTGGCCGTGGAGACATTTTCCTTCCAGTCCGCATCGGCCGAGGCGGCGCGGGACCAGTACGCGTTCAACATCGAGGTGTTGGACGCGCTGGACGCGCTGAGGGTGGTTCAGACCGTACAGTACGAGAACCGAACGGGCCAAGACCTGACTCAAGTGCTGTTTACCTTGTATCCAAACGCGTTCCGGCGGCAAGCGAGTGTGCCGATTGAGACCACAGCCATGGAAAGCGCCTACCCGGACGGCTTCACGCCCGGCGGCGCTGATTTTTTTTCTGTGCAAGTCAACGGAAGCGAGGCTGACTGGGGCGTACAGTCGGGCAGCGAATCCTTTCTGCGGGTGGCGGTGGAATTGACGCCGGGCGAAGCGTGCACGTTCCAATTTGGGTATGAGCTGTTGCTCCCACATTGCCTGGGCCCTGTGGGCGTGACGCAGATGGGCTACCAGCTTTCGGGGTTTTATCCGATGTTGGCAACGTACGATGATCATCTCAAGGAGTTCAGCGTCGCCAATCCGCAGGCGGTGGGCGGCTGCCTGTTCCCGGATCCGGCGGATTATCGCGCGACGATCAGCGCGCCGGCGGGCACAAAATTGGCCGCGCCTGGCACGATTTCGAACCAAGACGTGGATGGACGGAGCGTGTGGACGATGGAGGCGAGCGGCATCCGTCAGCTCTCGTTGGTGTTGTCCGCGACCACGCAGCGCTATGAACGTGAAGTGAGCGGCATAAAACTGATTGCGCAGATGGCGGACGGCGGTGGCGCGAATCGGGCGCTGGACGTGGCGTCGAAGGCACTGACATTCTATCAGCGCGTACTGGGCGCGTATCCACAGCAGACCCTGACGATCGCGCAGGTGGATGACATCGAAGCGGTGCGGATGAATTCCGCGATGATCACGGTGGATGACAGCCTGCTCGCCTGGGACGCGCGGAATGGATTGGAATACGAGATCGCGCGGATGGTGGCGAAGCAGTGGTTTTTCGAAAAGGTGTCGAGCAACCCATCGCGGGAGCCGTGGCTGTCAGAATCGACGAGCGCGTACATGGCGCTGAGGTATTTGGGACACGAGTATGGTCAGGTGCGGTTCTTGCAAGAATTGAACGCGCGGTCCCTGCCCGCGATGAAACTGACGATGCCGGGCGGGGTAAAAGTGGACAGCGAGACCATTCAGTTCGCGTCGGTGAGCGATTATGAGATTGTGATGCTGGACCGGGGCACGGCGGCGCTGTATGAACTGAGCCTATCGGTGGGTGAAGACGGACTGTATGCCGCCTTAAAAACGTATATCGATGACCATGTCGGAGCAATTGCATCGCTGGGCGATTTTGCGGCCGCGCTAAACGAGACGTCGGGGCGGGAAATGGACCACCAATTGATGAATGTGCTGCAGCACATTGAAGAGTACGCGACGGACGCGATGGATTGGTACGAATAGCAAAATATTGGGTCTGCGGCCGCGTACATGACCCCAGCATACCGGCTCAAAGGATCTCGCCCGCCATATGAAGCGTGAGCGTACGAACGAACGCCGCGTCCTGTTCGGCCGTGCGCTTGGCGGGGCCACGAAGCCTGCCGCCGCTCATGCGGATCTTTTTGGCTGTGTGCCGCGCCAGCAGCAGGGAATCAATGTTGTCATCACGATACACCATGCCGTTCTGGTTGATGGGAATCGCCCGTCTTGCCAGGCACATGGCGGCGAGGCCATAATCTTGCGTCACGACGATGTCGTTCGGATTTACCATGTTGACCAGCGCGAAATCCACGCTGTCCGCGCCTCTCATAACCGTGACGGTCTGCGCTCCTGGCTTCTCATACTCGTGGGCTGCATCGCAGACGATGATGCAGTCAACATGGTACTTTCGTGCGATACCCACCGCTTGGTCCACGACCGGACAGCCGTCGGCATCAATCAGCAACCTCATCGTCCGCGCACCTCCCCATGGCCCTTTGTCAGCGTACCCGCGCTGGGCCTCTAACGCACACCCTCATACGCGTTCCGCAAAACACGCAGATCAATCTTCGTCATTTCCATCAGCGCCGCGTTGACGCGTCCGGCCCGCACGGGATCGGCGGAATCGGCCAACATCTCCATGTCAAAGGGAACGATCTGCCAGCTCAGCCCAAATCGATCCTTCAGCCAGCCGCAGGACTGTGCCTCGCCACCGCTGGCCAAAAGATCCCAGAGAGAATCTATTTCCGCCTGATCGCGACAGTAGACGCAGAAGGAGATCCCTTCGTTGAATGTGAATCCATGCGGATAACCGCTGTCCGCCGCCATGAAAGGCTGGCCCGCCAATTGAAAGATGGCGAACAGCACGGCGCCCTCCGCCTCGCCGGGATGGAGATCCACGATTCGAGCGTCCTCGAAGATACGGGTATAAAACCGCATCGCTTCCTCGGCCTTGCCGTAAACACCTTCGGTAAACATCAGGTAGGGCGAAATGGACTGCTTCTTCCCGGAAAGGCTCAGTTGCCAAGACACGCCCCACCGATCCGCAAGCCATCCAAAGCGCTCGCTGAAGGGGTATTTTGCCACTTCCATCATCACGAATCCACCTTCCGACAGCTTGCCCCAAAGCGCGTCCAACTGTGCCTCGGTTTCGCAGTCCACAAAGAAGGAGACGGCTGGGGTGGGCTTGAAAACCGGGCCGCCGTTCAGCGCAAGGAACTCCTGGCCGCATAGGGTAAACCGTACGGTCAGCGGTGTGCCTGCGGGCAACTCGGAGGGAGAGGGGTCGTTGTCCAGATAATGCGTCACATGGTCAATGCGGCTGTCATCGAATGCGGACACATACCGTTGCGCGGCACTGAGCGCATCCAGATCGTACCAAATGCACGGGGCAATCTTGTCCATGGCACTTCTCTCCATTCTGTTCTGTCACTTTCAATCAGGCGCCTTAACGCGCTTCTAACCGGTTTTACGCTTTTCTGCGGATTTGATCTAAGGATTTCCCCTTGGCCAGTTCGTCCACCAGTTTGTCCAGCCAGCGGATTTTCTGTATGACCTCGTCTTCGATTTCCTCCACGCGGTGCCCGCAGATGAGCCCTTTGATGAGAGGCGCATTCGGGTTGATCTGCGGGGCCTGTGCAAAGAAGGTTTCCATGTCCACCTCGTTGTCGATCTGCTTTTGCAAGGAATCCTGGTCATAACCAGTGAGCCAGTAGATGATGTCATCGACTTCGGGCTTCGTTCTGCCCTTTTTTTCGACCTTCTCGATGTACAGAGGATACACACTGGCAAAGGATAGGGTATACGCCCTCGGTTTCTTCATTTCGTACTGCCTCCCGTTATGATTGTTGCGCCTCCCAGCGCCTGAGTACCCGCATCGCCCGGAGCGTGATCCATTTGTCCTGATCTTCCTTTGGGAACGGCACCAACAGTTTCCCGTTGTTTGCGGCGTTTTCCGATTGCCAGCGGCCATCGCCGCCTTGTTTGGCGCGGACAACATCGATGGCGTCAACCATGCGCGCGTCATGGATGCCAAGGCTGGTCAGAATATCGAGAATCTCCAGCAGGTCGGTTTGGTACATCAAGGGGAATCCGAATTTCAGCCAGCCGGGCTTGGAAACCTTCGAGAGATCGCGGCTTCGCTTGTAAATGTGGTGGAGCAGGAAGTATTCGGAGATGTGCGAAATGGCATCCCGGATTTCCTGCGATCGCTGGTTTTCGGGAATGGCCGAAAGTGCCTTCAACGGCTTGAGTGCGCCCATAAAACAAGTGTGCTTGCCCCAGCACGCCTCTTTATTGAAACGGGGATCGCCCTGGACTCCGTCCTCGCCGTCCAGGAGCTGGATGTTGGCTGTGATCCACTGGATGCCTCTTTGTAGCCTTGGGTCATCCAGAAAACCGAGACGAATCAGACAAAAGACCGCGTTGCCGCACAGACAGGGGATCACCTCGCTGGCCCTACCGCCGCCCGTCGTCACGGCGGTTTGCATGGCAAAGCCACCGTCAGCCGCCTGCGCGTTGCGCAATAGATACTCACACTGGGCGCGGATCTGGCCGTCCGTTTCCGCGCCCAGTTCCGCCAGCACGATGAGCTGCCACACAAGCCCGTGATATTTGGCGTGATAGAACTTGCGCATTGCATCCTCATAGGCGGAGTCGCGCTGTTTGGACAGAATCGCAGTCACGAGGCCGGATTGCATAATGTCCCGCTTTGCGGCGATGACCTCCGGAGCGGTGATCGGCTTGTCCATCAGGTCTGTCAACGCAAAATACCGCACAGAAGGGTTGTCCGGTTCCAGCAGCCAGTCAATGGGCTCGGTTTTCCGTCTGACTTTCCCGTCGGTCATTGCAAGCGCCCTCCTGCTGTGTTCCGCTTCGCTATGGGCCGGATGTACATACGGCCATCGTAACCGTATCCATCGTCACTTGCGAAGAAACCATGATGCGATTACAGCATAACCGAAATTCGGAATAATAGCAATCACCGAGCGTTGTTTTCTCAGATTATGTTGTCTGATATGAAACGCGACCTCGTGGGCAATGGGTAAAAAGAACCCCGGATACCCCTAATTGAGGGATTTCCGGGGTCGGTCAGCAAGTGTATGCTTACTGACAGGATCATGGCACGCCTGGCGGGATTCGAACCCACGGCCTTTCACTTAGGAGTTTGCTTTGCTCAATATCCCTTATGCTACCATGGTGTCATACAATGTCAGGGAATCCCGCAATATCAAGGGTTTTGAGCATTTCCAGTGTCCTCTGATTTCCTGCTGAACCCCCTCGTACTACTGCAAAAATCGTGTGCGATTAGCAGAATGATTAGCAAATGGGGGTGGCGAACAGCGTACGTTCGCTTTTGACAGTCGAACATACTCACTCCAAACGAGCCATCTGTAGCAACGTACAGGTGGCTCACTTTGATTTGGAGGTGATGGTTATATGGCCGCAAATGTGATTGCCGTCGCCAACCAGAAGGGCGGCGTGGGCAAGACGACCACCTGTGCCAACCTCGGCATCGGACTGGCGCGGGAAGGGAAAAAGGTGCTGCTGGTGGACTGCGACCCGCAAGCCTCGCTTTCCATCAGCTTGGGCAATCCCCAACCTGACCGCCTGCCGGTGACGTTGGCGACGGCGCTGGGCAAGACGATGACCGACGAAGCCTTTGATCCAACATTCAGCGTGAAAACATCCTGCCGAGTGAGCGGGCATTTGCCTACAAGCTGAAATTGGAGGCCCTGAAACGACAGGGCGCACGGTCGGATTTAACTTCATCCCAAGTTGGGATGAAGTTGCAAGCCCTTGATATTGTTGGGCAGCAGGCTGGTGATAGCCGCAATCAAGTTCACCGCTTCATTCGCCTCACAGAGCTTGTGCTGCCACTCCTGGATATGGTCGATGACAAAAAGATTGCATTCAACCCCGCTGTCGAACTGTCCTACCTCTCCGCACCTGAACAGACCATGCTGCTGAACGCGATGGACAGCGAACAAGCCACTCCCTCGCTCTCCCAAGCTCAGCGCCTCAAGAAATTCAGTCAGGAGGGCCGGTTATCCGAGGATAGTATGCTGGCCATCATGTCGGAGGAAACGCGTGTGGATTTGGCCCGCAGGCTGGCGGCCTCCCGCCGAGCGTCGCTGTACGGCTCCCTGACGGAAATACACCGCTTGCTGGTCATGATGCGGTACAGTTCAGTGTTGCGGGGGAACCGGTCTGCGAAGGGCAGAATGATATTGCCGTAGAACAGCAGCCCCTCGCCCTCGCCGGATTGTGTGACGTAAGAGAGCTGATGCGGCGAGATGTTGAGCTGTTTGGCGAGTATCTGCCGGTCGCCGCTGGCCTGATTGAGCATGTACACGAAGTCCGAGTTTTCGAAGATGTTCTCGATCTCGCGGCTGCTCAACAAGTCCTTGATGTTCTGCGTGATGCCGGTCGGTACGCCGCCCCACTTTCTGAACCGCTTCCATATCTCGACACTGTAGGCCGCTGTCTGCTCATCTTTCAGCAGCAGATGAAACTCATCGAGGTAGCAGCGGGTGGTGCGGCGCTCGGAGCGGTTGGCCGTGACGCGGCCCCATATCTGGTCTTGGACGATCAGCATCCCCGGCTTTTTGAGCTGCTTGCCCAGCTCCTTGATGTCGAAGCACACGATGCGGTTACGAAGCGGTATGCGCACATACTGGATGAGGACAGAAAACATCTGGCCGAGGAAATGGAAGTCAAATTCTACAAGGGAAATCCGGGAAGTACAGCAAGCACCCCGGCTCCAGCGGCTGAGACTTCCGCGCCAGAGCACGAAACGCCTCCGTCACTGGACGCG
>JAVBTW010000346.1:0-3262 GCA_031555975.1 Eubacteriales bacterium | reverse complement strand
GGATGCGCCTTATCTTCTAACTTTAGCCAGTTCGGCTAAAACTGGCTCACGCCTCGGCGGGGGCGCTCACCGGACACACACCGGCGCAGGCACCACAAGAGATGCACTCCTCAGCATTGATGATGTACTTGCCATCACCTTCACTAATCGCGTTGGTGGGACATTCGGCTTCACAAGCGCCGCAGCTGATGCATTCGTCAGAAATTACATAAGCCATATACACAACACCTCCTTATCACGTAATGGACGTATTATATCACTTTTGTGTGCACAATGCAATCTAATTATTCGGGGGTAATTTATGGAAGATTTGCACCTATGGAAGGCATGGGCGCTGACGGAAAAGGTGACGCCGCTGGCACAGGACTGCGGCGCGCTGTGCGGCGCTGCTTGCTGCGCGGCGGACGAGGATGGGCAGGGCGGCGTCTTTCTGTTCCCGGGTGAAGCGCGGCTGATCGGGGTGGTGGATTGGGCACAAATCGAGCCATCAGGCGCGCTCGGCGGATGCCAGATGCTGACATGCGACGGGCGATGCGATCGGGCCAAAAGGCCGCTCGGATGCCGCATCTTTCCGCTGACACCGGTGCCGATCAAGGGCGGAGGCTGGGGTGTCCGGATCGACCGGCGGTCGTTCGCGATGTGCCCGCTGGCAGAGAGCGGAAAGAAGGGATTGCAGCCGGGTTTTGTGGAGGCTGCAAAGGCTGCGGTGAATGAAGTGGCCATTGATCCCGAAGGAGAGCGGTTCTTGCGGGCATGGGCGCGGCACGAACGGCTGTATGGAGACGATCCGCTATTTTGAGTCCCCCTCACCGGCGGCCATCGACCGGGTTGACCCGTCACCTATGCGCTGTTCACTGCACTTTCTTCATCTCAATCAGCGCCTTGGCCAGTTGATCCGGACAGGATGTCGCATTTTCGCCGCAGCGGATGCCGGACAGCTTTTGAATGGCCTCGTCCACCGCCATGCCTTGGATCAGGCGTGACAGGCCTGTCAGGTTGCCGCTGCATCCATTCTGGAACCGGACTTCCAGAATCACGCCATCCTTGGTTTCGATCTCAATCATGCTGGAACAGGTGCCGCGGGTCTTGTATCGGTACATGGTGTTACATTTCCTTTCTGATCCGGTCTGCGATGAGTTCAATGGCGCGCGCCATCTGGTTTGCACAATTCTCATAAGCAGCTTGACCCTGGCCGAAGGGGTCCGGCACATTGCCGGTGAGCCCCGCGCAGGCCATCAGCATGCGGGCGTCCGCATCGGGTGACAGGCGCTTCACAGCGCGCAAATGCGAATCGGCCATGCACAGCACCAGCGCCTCGTCCAGCGCCACATCGCTCAAGTTTTGGGCGCGATGGGTTGCAATGTCCAGGCCCCGCGACGCCATTGCCCGCTGGGCTTCCACACTGGCGCGGTCGCCGGGAAAAGCGGAGGTGCCCGCCGAGGACACCGACACATCCTTGATCCCGCGCGCAAGCAGCGCATGCCGCATCAGCGCCTCGGCCATGGGGCTGCGGCAGGTGTTGCCTGTGCAGACCATCACAATGCGCCGCATGCATCATCCTCCGCATCGATGATGTGAAATCCCGCCGCCCGGGCGAGCCGGTTCATCAGCGCCAAGCCCACGCCGCGCGCCTCAAATGCCTCAACAAGGATGGTCTCCATGCCCCGGGCGTCCATCTCGCGCAGCGCGCCAAACAGGCGGCGCGCGGCCTCGTCTTCGGTCGCGCCGAGGGGAAGGGTGGCGCGCGCTCCGTACAGGTCCGTGCGGCCATCCAAAGCCAGGATGCAGCAGCGCCTTTCTGCTGTGGCGGCCTCGTCATACAGCGCAGCGATGCGCGAGGTCATCTTGGCCTCCGGACCGGTCACCAGCGTCAGCGCACCCTGAGGTGCATAATGGCGATATTTCATGCCCGGCGATGCAGCCTGCTGCCCCTCTGCCAGGGGTTTCAGCACACTCTCATCCACGTCCACCTCGCCGATGACGGCCGCGACCATCTCCGGCGTGATCCCACCCGGGCGCAGGATGCGCGGAGGCTCGCATGTTACGTCCAACACCGTGGACTCCAAGCCCACGACACAGTCGCCGCCGTCCAAGATCAGCGGAATGACGCCGTCCATGTCCTCCATCACATGCGCGGCAGACGTGGGACTGGGTCGCCCGGAGCGGTTGGCGCTGGGCGCGGCAATGGGCACGCGGCAGGCATCCAGCAGCGCCCTCGCCACGGGATGCGATGGCATGCGGATGCTGACTGTATTCAGCCCGGGCGACACGCTGGGCGCCACGGCGCCGGCGCTTTTCATGATCATCGTCAGCGGGCCGGGCCAAAAGGCGTCGGCCAGCTTCCGTGCGGCCTCAGGCATGGGGCCTTCAATGAGCGCGCCGATCGCGTCTTGACTGCCCACATGGGTGATCAAAGGATTGTCCTGCGGGCGATCCTTGGCGGCGAAAATCTTTTTCACCGCGCCGTCATCCAGCGCGTTCGCACCCAAGCCGTAGACCGTCTCAGTCGGAAACGCAACGACCATGCCGCACAGGATCATCTCGGCGGCCAGTTCGACAGACTCATCGGTGGCGGGGACGCACTTCGTATTCATCAGCCCTGCTCCTTCAGCAACTCCGTCTGCTCTGCCAGCGTCAGCGCGTCCACGATCTCGTCCAGATCGCCGTTCAGCACCTCACCCAGCCGGTACAGCGTCAAACCGATCCGGTGGTCCGTCACACGGCCCTGGGGAAAGTTATAGGTTCGAATGCGCTCGCTGCGGTCGCCGGTGCCCACTTGCGACTTGCGCCGGTCAGCGTATTCGCCCACCGCCTGTTCGCGCTGAAGCTCATAGAGCCGGGTCCGCAGAACGCGCATGGCCTTCTCGCGGTTCTGGATCTGGCTGCGCTGGTCCTGGCTGGTGACGACCAGTCCTGTGGGGATGTGGGTGATGCGCACAGCGGAATCGGTCCGGTTTACATGCTGGCCACCCGCGCCGGACGCGCGATAGGTGTCGATGCGAAGGTCATTTGGGTTGATGGACACTTCCACATCCTCCGCCTCGGGCAGCACCGCTACGGTGCAGGTCGACGTGTGGATGCGACCCGACGATTCGGTCACGGGCACGCGCTGCACACGGTGCACACCGCTTTCGTACTTGAGCTTACGAAAAACGCCCTTGCCCTGCACGATCATCACGGCTTCTTTAATGCCGCCCAGCTCCGTGCCACCTTCGTCGTCCAGCTCCACTTTCCAACCCTTGCCTTCCGCATAGTGCTGGTA